>JAVBQH010000026.1:0-22001 GCA_031549175.1 Raoultibacter sp. | reverse complement strand
CGGGCATTCCACGAGCGGCAGCGGCAGCAGAGGTGGTTCACCGTACGGGCTGACGGGGCGTTGGTGGGAAGCAAGATCGAGCCTCTTGAGTCGGTGGGCATCTACGCCCCTGGCGGGCGTGCCCTCTACCCCTCATCAGTGCTGATGAACGCTATTCCCGCCGCGGTTGCCGGGGTCGAACGCATCGTGTGCGTGACGCCGCCCACGAAGGACGGCAGCCTTGACCCGGCGATCCTCGAGGCATGTCGCGTGGCCGGCGTGACCGAGATATATTCCATCGGCGGTGCCCAGGCTATCGCAGCGCTTGCCTATGGCACGGAGAGCATCGTGCCCGTCGCAAAGATCACGGGGCCGGGAAATGCATACGTGGCTGCGGCGAAGAAGGTGGTTTCGGGGGACGTCGGCATCGACATGGTTGCCGGGCCTTCCGAGGTCTGCGTCGTCGCCGATGAAACCTCCGATGCGCGTCTTGTCGCCATCGACCTCATGGCCCAGGCGGAACACGATCCGCTGGCCAGCTGCTACCTGGTCACCTTCAGCGAAGCCTATGCCGACGCGGTCGAGGCCGCCATCGAGGGGCATATGGCATCGACCAGCCGTGCAGAGATCACTTCGGCATCCCTTGCCGACCAGGGGCTCATCATCGTGTGCCCCGACCTGCCCACGGCGCTTGGGGCAGTCAACACGATCGCGCCCGAGCACCTTGAGATTCATATGGACAAGGCATTCGACCTATTAGGCTCGATCCGCAATGCAGGCGCGATCTTTTTGGGCGAGTGGACGCCCGAGGCGGTCGGCGACTATGTGGCCGGCCCCAACCACACGCTTCCGACCGGCGGCACGGCACGCTTCTCTTCGCCGCTCTCGGTCGACGAGTTCGTGAAGAAGTCGAGCGTCATCCAATATACGGCGGCCGCGCTCAAAAACGACGCCCCGGCCATCATGGCCATCGCCGAGCACGAAGGGCTGTGGGCGCATGCGAAAAGCGTCGAGTACCGCACGAACCTCATGGAAACGGGGACTATCTCGGGGATTGAGGATTCCACAGAACAGAACGATCCGGTAAGGGATTAGTGGGTGCCCATGCAGACGGTAAGAAGACCCGCCCCCCAATTGGCAGATATGGTGCCCTATGACCCGAAGTACCTTCCTGCCGACGTCTACATCTCGGCAAATGAGAATGCCCATGATGTCCCGGCTCCGATCCGGGAGGCCGTCAATGCGCGTATCGCCGCCATGGGGTTCAACCGCTACCCCGACCCTTTGGCCAACAGGCTGCGCAGCCTGATCGCTGAGGCGAACGGCGTTACGCGCAACCAGGTATTGGTCGGAAATGGAGGCGACGAGCTGCTGTTCTCCGTCGCACTCGCCTGGGGAGGCACGGGGCGGACCTATCTTGACCTTCCTCCCACCTTCTCGGTGTACGAGAACAACGCGCTTTTGACCGGGACGCGCGTCGAGCATATCCCGCGCCGGCCGGATTTCAGCATCGACGAGGGCGCGGTGTTGGCGCGGGTGGCGCGTAATGATATCGATTTCATTATTGTCACCAGCCCAAACAATCCGACCGGCAACGTGGCGGACAGGGATTTCGTGTTGTCGCTCCTCTATGCGACCGATGCCCTCGTCGTGCTCGACGAGGCATACTGCGAGTTTTCCGAAGCCACATCGGTCTCCTTGGTTGAACAGCACAGGAACCTAGCGGTGCTGCGCACGTTCTCCAAAGCATACAGCCTGGCCGGGGTGCGGCTCGGTTACATGGTCGCCCACGAGGAGGTCATCACCGAGCTTGTCAAAGTGCGGCAGCCCTATTCGGTTGATGCGGTCAGCCAGGTGATCGGCGAATGCGTTATGGAGCAGCGCGGGCTGTTCGTGCCCGTGATCGAGGCCATCATCGAAGAGCGTGCGGCCGTCATGGCGGCCCTCGCACGGATCGAGGGGGTCGAGGCCTATCCGTCCGAGGCGAACTACATCCTGTTCAAGGCAGATGATGCCGCTGCTATCTGGCAGGAGCTTTACGACGGGGGCATTCTGATCCGTGACCTCACCCGGTCTGCCGGGCTTGAGGACTGCCTGCGCGTCTCGATTGGGACACCTGAGGAAAACAAGGCGTTCATCACCGCGCTTGAACATGCAATGGAAAAGAGGAGAAGATGACCGAACCAGGTACCGCCCACGTCCGTGCGGCCACCATCACCCGCACGACCAAAGAGACCGACATAACGCTTGAGCTCGATCTGGATGGCACGGGCAAGACCGAGGTGGACACCGGCGTGCCCTTCTTCGACCACATGCTCGACGCGTTCGGCCGCCACGGGCTTTTCGACCTCAAGGTCAACGCCGTGGGCGATGTCGAGATCGACGCCCATCACACGGTCGAGGATGTCGGCATCGTGCTCGGGCAGGCCTTTGCGACCGCGCTCGGCGACAAGCGGGGGATAACGCGCTTCGGCTCGGCCTTCGTCCCTATGGACGAGGCGCTGGTGCTCGGTGCATGCGACATCTCCGGCAGAGGCCAGCTTCATTATGCGGTCGACCTGCCCATCGAGATCATCGGCACCTTCGACACCACGCTTGCCAAGGAGTTCTTCATCGCCTTTGCAAGCAATGCGGGCTGCACCCTGCATGTGAGGACGTTTGCAGGTGAAAATGCGCATCACATCATAGAGGCGGCCTTCAAGGCGGCAGCGCGGGCGCTGTGCGAGGCGGTCGCGCTCGATCCCCGCATCGCCGGGGGGCGTCCTTCGACGAAGGGAAGTCTCTAACGATGCCCGGACAACCCAGAATCGCCGTCGTCGACTACTGCAAAGGCAACCTGAAAAGCGTCGAGCGTGGGTTTCTCGCCATTGGCGGGGAGGCGTTCATCACCGACGACCCTGACATGATCGCCAAGGCGGACGCCGTCGTCCTCCCGGGCGTGGGGGCATTCGCCGATGCCGCCGCAACCATGCGGCGTACCGGCCAGATGGATGCCATCCGCAAGCGTATAGCCGCGGGTGTGCCGTTCCTCGGTATCTGCCTCGGCCTCCACCTGATGTACGAGGAAGGGGTCGAGGGCACCCACCCGAGAAAAGGGGACAGTCCCCTTTTCTCGGGTGAGGTGGACAACGCGCAGGGGCTGGCCGCGCTGCCCGGCGTGGTCATGCCGCTGCCGAAAACCGATGCCTCCGGAAAAACCTATAAGATCCCCCATGTGGGGTGGAACTCCATCGAGTTCGATGAAGCCTGCACGTCGCCTTTGCTCACCGGCATCGGACCGGGCGAGTACTTCTACTTCACCCACAGCTACGCCGCGCCCGACACGCCCTGCACGGTGGCGACGACCACGCACGCGGAGGCTTTCCCCAGCGTCGTCAGCTTTCGCGATACGGCCTTCGGCGTGCAGTTCCATCCGGAGAAAACTTCCGATGCATGACTCGTGCTGCTTAAAAACTTCCTCGACATAGTGAAAGGCTCTTAGCGTATGTATCTGCTTCCCGCAATCGACATCCTTGACGGCCGGGCAGTACGCCTTGCCAAGGGTGATTACTCGAAGGTCACGGTCTACAATGAAGACCCCATTGCCCAGGCGCGCATGTTTGAGGAGGCCGGGGCGGAATGGCTCCATGTCGTCGACCTCAACGGTGCCAAATCGGGTGAACCGGAAAATATCAGGATCATCGAGCGGATCCTGGCCGGCACCTTGCTGAAGGTCGAAGTCGGCGGCGGCATCCGCACCATGGAGACCATCGCGCGGCTCTACGATGCAGGGGTCTCGCGTGTGGTGCTCGGCACCAGCCTGGTCTCCGACCCCGATTTCGCCGAAGCGGCTATCGCGAAATATGGCGACCTGCTGGCTGCCGGCATCGATGCAAAGGGCGGGGAAGTGGCGGTTGCGGGCTGGCGTGAGGGGGCGGGCATGCCCGCCGAAGAGCTTGTCTCCCAGGTGGCAGCCAAGGGATTCAAACACCTGGTCTACACCGACATCGCCCGCGACGGCATGCAGACCGGCATCGACGCCTCGGCGTATGTGCATATGGCAGACGTGTTCGGCAATCCGGTCACTGCATCGGGCGGGGTCGCAAGCGTGCGCGACATCCATAACCTCGGCGCCTTCGCCCTTGCGATCGAAGGGGTCATTGCAGGACGGGCGGTGTATGAGAAGACGCTTGATGTGGCTGAGGGCGTGCAAGCCTGTATAGATGCCACCAGGAAAGCCGAGGCAGGACTGGTTGCGAAGGACCCTTGTGGAGGTTGCTCATGTTAACGAAACGCGTCATCCCTTGCATGGATGTAAAAGACGGCCGTGTGGTGAAGGGCATCAACTTTGTGAACCTGCGTGATGCGGGAGATCCGATCGAGCTTGCAGAGCGCTATGACGAACAAAAGGCTGACGAGGTCATATTCCTCGACATCACGGCCACTACCGAAGGCCGCAAGACCACCATAGACATGGCCAGCCGGGCAAGCGAGGAGCTCCACCTGCCCTATTGCGTGGGCGGCGGCTTCCGCAGCATCGACGATATCCGCACCATGATTGCGGCAGGGGCAGACAAGGTGTCGATCAATTCGGCCGCCATCGCCGACCCCGGCTTGATAACGACGGCAGCCCAGGCCTTCGGCACACAGGCAATCGTCTGCGCCGTCGATGCGAAGCGGGTCGCCGGCAACCCCAACAAATGGGAGGTCTACGTGGCGGGCGGCACCAAGGCCACCGGCCTCGACGCCGTTGAATGGGCGACGCACGCCGCACGGTGCGGGGCAGGGGAGATACTCCTCACGAGCATGGATCGCGACGGCACGAAGGACGGCTTTGACTGCGCGCTGACCCGCAGCGTGGCACGCGCGGTCGATATCCCGGTCATTGCGTCGGGGGGCGTCGGCACGATCGAGCATTTCGCCGAGGGGATCCTTGAGGGAGAGGCCGACGCAGTGCTTGCGGCGTCCGTCTTCCATTTCGGAGAGCTCACGGTGCGCGAGGTCAAGGAATACATGCAGTCCCAAGGCATCCCCGTGCGTTTGTGAGGCCGAGAAAAGGGGACAGTCCCCTTTTCTCGCTTTCGGGAAGTCGAGGGTGTTCTTCGCCGTGCCGATCCGAGGATAGGCCCACACAAGGGCGCTACGGATCGGGCTGCCTCAACCGGCCAGGCGACCGCATACGAGTGCTGCAAGGAGATGGATATGTCGGAACAAAATGATGTAAACGGCACAGCAAGTGGATCAAAAAGCGAAGGCCTGGCAGCCTTGCCAAGCCTCAGTTATTCCGCAGACGGGCTCATCCCCTGCATCGTCCAGGATGTCGATACGCTCGATGTGTTGATGATGGCCTGGATGAATGAGGAGGCCGTCGGACGCACCCTGTCCAGCCGGCAGATGTGGTTCTGGTCGCGGAGCCGCGGCGAGCTCTGGCATAAGGGCGCTACGAGCGGCAACGTGCAGGACGTGGTCGAACTCCGTTACGACTGCGACGAGGACACCCTGCTCGCCCTCGTCAAGCCTGCCGGCCCTGCCTGCCACACAGGGCAGCACAGCTGCTTCTATCGAAAGCTCGGCTAGCCCCAATATCCCTCGGCGGCTGAAAGTGCCTCCCTTTCGAAACGCCGGGCCCCAGCATTCGTGCCCTGTGCTGAGATAGGGGAAACGGAGAAACGGTGACCGCCCCTTCCCTCATTTACATATACCCTATGGGGGTATATAATGATACCAATATCATGTGTGGCCGAAGGTGGGATATATGGGCGTACAACAAACAAAAAGCTGCGGTTGCCACGAAAAGGAGACCCCGAGAGGCGACGCCTTCCAGAAAGACCTCCAAAAACGGCTCAACCGGGTGATCGGCCAGCTGAACGGCGTGAAAAACATGCTTGAAGAAAACCGTTACTGCGGTGACGTCCTGACACAGCTCGCCGCCGCCGAGAGCGCCATCAAAGGCATCTCGGGCAAGGTCTTGCAAGACCATCTTGAAACCTGCGTCGTCGAGCAGATCGAGCACGGCAACACGGCGATCATGGACGAGGTCATGCAACTTATGAGGAAATTCAAGTAGGTGGCTCATTTGGCGAGGCAGAAATTCGACATATCGGGCATGACCTGCTCGGCCTGTGCCGCACATGTTGAAAAGGCCGCACGTGAGACGCCGGGCGTCGAAAAGGCGACGGTCAACCTGCTGAAGAACAGCATGGAGCTGCAATACGACGGGGCCAAAGAGACCCTTGACGCGGTCGGAAGGAACATCGCGAAGGCAGGTTATGGCGCGGCTTTGCACGGGGCGGCGCCTACAGCCTCCCCAAGGCCGCCCGCTTTCAAGGCGTCCGCCGAAAAGAAGCAGGTGCAACGGCGGCTGGCCGTATCCATCGCCTTCACCGTGCCTCTGTTCTACTTGGCGATGGGCCACATGTTCGGCTGGCCTTTGCCGGCAGCGTTCCTGGGCAGCCAAAACGTGATGACCCTTGCACTCACGCAGTTCCTCCTGCTTTTGCCGGTGGTGTTCGCCAACTTCACGTATTTCAGCAACGGCTTCAAGGCCCTGTTCCGCGGCAGCCCCAACATGGACTCGCTCATAGCGCTGGGCTCCACGGCGTCCATCGTTTACGGCGTCTATGCCCTGTACCGGATCGGCATCGCGCTCGGGTCGGGAAGCGCGGATGCAGCCCACATGGCAACGATGGACCTATATTTCGAGAGCGCCGGCATGATTCTCACGCTCATCACCTTGGGGACGTATTTCGAAGCCCGTGCAAAGGGCAGGACAACCGATGCCATCGAAAAGCTCATGGACCTGAGCCCCAAGACCGCCATCCGTGTGGCCGATGGCGTAGAGGAAGAGATATCCATCGATGAGGTGCGGGTAGGCGACCGCCTGGTGGTGAAGGCAGGGGCGTCCCTGCCGGTCGATGGGGTGGTGGTCGAAGGCTCGGGCACGGTGGACGAGTCCGCCCTTACGGGCGAAAGCGTCCCGGTGGACAAAGTACAGGGCGCCCAGGTGACAGGCGCCACGATCAACAAGGCAGGGTGGTTCGTGATGGAGGCCACACGTGTGGGCGGCGAGACCACGCTTGCCAACATCATTCGGCTCGTCGACGAGGCCACCAGCTCGAAAGCCCCCATCGAAAAGCTTGCCGACAAGATCTCGGGCGTATTCGTGCCTGTCGTGATCGTTATTGCCGTCGTGGTGTTTGCTGTGTGGATGATCCTAGGGGCAGGCCTCGAGTTCGCATTGAGCTGCGGGATCTCGGTGTTGGTCATCTCGTGCCCCTGCGCCCTCGGCTTGGCCACCCCCACTGCCATCATGGTGGGAACCGGGAGGGGGGCGGCACACGGCATACTGATCAAATCCGCCGAAGCCCTCGAGCGGGCGCATGATGTCCGAACGGTGATGTTCGACAAGACCGGGACTTTGACCGAAGGGAAGCCCCAGGTGACTGACGTGATCCTCGCCGACAACATCGATCCGGTAGACCTTTTGCGTTTGGCGGCCTCCCTCGAGGGCCGCTCCGAGCATCCTTTGGCAGAGGCGGTCACGGAATACGCGAAGGCGACCGGAACAAAACCGCAGCCGATTACTGATTTCACCCAGATTGCAGGCCAGGGGCTTGCCGGAAGGATCGGGAAGCAGGCCGTCTGGGCGGGGAACGAGCGCATGATGCAGCAAAACGGCATCGAGCATGCGGGGCTCCTTCAGGCGGCAGAGCGCGTGTCCCAGCTCGGAGAGACCCCGCTCTTCTTTGCACGGGGAAGCGAAGCCCTGGGGATTATCGCCGTCGCCGATACCGTCAAGCCGAACAGTCGGCGCAGCGTCGAGGAGCTTCGCGCGATAGGGATCGAAGGCGTGCTCCTTACCGGCGACAACCGCCGCACTGCCGAGGCCATCCAGCATAGGATCGGGATCAGCCGCGTGGTGGCCGAGGTCTTCCCGCAAGACAAGGACGCCGAGATCCAGGCCTTGCAGAAAACAGGGGCGGTTGCCATGGTGGGCGACGGCATCAACGATGCCCCGGCGCTCGTGCGGGCGGATGTGGGCATCGCCATCGGCGCGGGGACCGACATCGCCATCGAAGCGGCGGATGTGGTGCTGGTGAAAAGCGACCCCCTCGATGTCGTGAGTGCAATCCAGCTCAGCCGCGCCACCATGAGGAACATCAAGCAGAACCTTTTTTGGGCCCTCATCTATAACGTGATCTGCATCCCCATAGCAGCAGGGGCGCTTGCCGGCATCGGGCTTGCGCTCAATCCGATGATTGCGGCCGCCGCCATGAGCCTGAGCTCGCTGTTCGTGGTGTCGAACGCGCTTCGCCTGCGTGCTTGGAGGCCGCGGTTCACCACGCAGCCGACAGCCTCCGAGGCCATGCAGGCACACGGGGATGTCGGGGGTGGCCACCCACGCCTCCCAGCGCCTGATGCCGCCAATAGTGCGGTTCAGACAGAAGCATCGACGGGCTTAGAAGCAAAGGGAAAGGAAGCAGGCATGGAAAAGACATTCGACGTCGAAGGCATGATGTGCGAGAAGTGCGTCGCCCATGTGAAGAAGGCGGTCGAGTCGGTCGCCGGCGTGGACGAGGCGAAGGTCGACCTTGAGACGAACCAGGCAACGGCCGTGTCCGGCGAGGACGTTTCCGACCAAGCGATCATTTCCGCAATCGAAGAAGCCGGGTACGGGGCGAAACGCCATTAAAGGCTTCCGGCAAATCCTCGATTATCGCGATGACCATTATCTAAAAATGGAAAATACCTGTAGGCGGTAGCCGCACCTTGCATTTTATACTTGAAGTGCTGGGAAACATGCGCTACTATGTGTGCTGTTCTTTTCAACTCCCAAAGAAAGATATGCAAATCAAAAATCCAACATTTTGTGCGGAGACGCACGTTCTCATAATCAAGCCTGAAATAGGAGGATATCGGTGAAGTTCTTTTTAGACACTGCTGATCTCGATGAGATTGAGGAGGCGGCAAGCTGGGGGGCCTTAGGCGGCGTCACCACCAACCCCACCCTGTACTCCCGTATCGGAGGCAAGCTCTCTGACTTCCATAACCACATCAAGCGCATATGCGAGATCGTCGATGGCCCGGTTTCGGCCGAAAGCGTCGCCATGAGCCGCGAAGAGCTGGTACGCGACGGCCGTGAGCTTGCTGCGATTGCGCCGAACGTCGTCGTGAAGATCCCTACCATGGTCGAAGGCCTGGCCGCCACCCACACCTTGGCAGCAGAAGGCATCCCCGTCAATATGACGCTCTGCTTCACCGTGCCGCAGGCGATCATGGCGGCACGGGCCGGCGCACGCTACATCAGCCCCTTCGTCGGGCGCTTCGACGACATCTCCGAAGACGGGCTCGACCAGTTGGGCAATGTGGTCACCGCAATCAACAACTATGACTTCAGCTCGCATACGGCGGGCGGGGAGCAGATCGAAATCATCGCTGCATCCATTCGCAGCGCAAACCATGTAACGCAAGCAGCGCTGATGGGGGCCGATATCGCAACGGTTCCTTTCGGCGTTATGAAGAAGATGGTCTCCCATCCGCTTACCGACCGCGGCTTGGAGTCCTTCATGACTGATTGGGAGAAAGTTCAAAACGCATGAGTGATAACGCAAACACCGCCACACAGGGATCGGGCTCTTCGAACGGCTCACAGGCTGCCGAAAAGCAGAACAACCCCAAGCAAAGGCAAAGCAAGAACCAAAACGGCAAGCCGAACGCGAAGGCGAACGCCAAGCAGCAATCAAAGCAGAACGGGAAATCCGGCGGGGGGAACAACCCCTCCCAGCGCAGGCAGCGCCGCCAGCATTCCGGCCCTGCCCGTGAAGCGGTCGAGCCAAAGACCACGCTCGAGGATCTGAACAAGTTGAAAGTCGCCGACTTGCGCGTCAAGGCAGAGGAGCTCAACATCGATGTGACCGGCATGAAAAAAGCCGACCTCGTCGAAAAGGTCCTTGAGGCAAGCGTCAAGGCCGAAGGCTTTGTCGATGTCGAGGGCGTGCTTGATATCCTGGCCGACGGGTACGGCTTCCTACGCACGCAGGGTTATCTACCAAGCGAGGCCGACGCCTACGTCGGCCTCTCGACCATCCGCCGCAACGGGCTTCGCAAGGGCGATTACGTCGTCGGCCAGGTGCGCCCCCCGCGCGAAAACGAGAAGTACGCCGCCGTGCAGAAGGTCATCTCGGTCAACGGCGCGCCGATCGACACGCTCGAGAAGCGCGTGCGCTTCGCCGACCTGACTCCGGTCTATCCTGATGAGCGCCTGCCGATGGAGCATGGCAAGAACACCATCACGGCGCGCGTCATCGACCTTTCCGCCCCGATCGGCAAAGGCCAGCGCGGCCTCATCGTATCGCCGCCGAAGGCGGGCAAGACCACCATCCTGAAAGACATCGCCGCCTCGATCTCTGCCAACAACCCCGAGGTGCATCTCATGTGCCTGCTTGTGGACGAACGTCCCGAGGAGGTCACCGATATGGAGCGCTCCATCAAAGGCGAGGTCATCTCCTCGACCTTCGACATGCCGAGCGAGAATCATATCGCCGTGGCCGAGCTCGTGATCGAGCGTGCTAAACGCCTGGTCGAAGGCGGCTACGACGTCGTGATCCTGCTCGACTCGCTGACGCGTCTTGCGCGTGCGTACAACTTGGCACAACCTGCCTCCGGCCGCATCCTTTCGGGCGGCGTCGACTCGACGGCGCTTTATCCACCCAAGCGCTTCTTAGGCGCCGCGCGCAACATCGAAGGAGGAGGAAGCCTGACCATCCTCGCCTCGGCGCTCATCGACACCGGGTCGAAGATGGACGAGGTGATCTTCGAGGAGTTCAAAGGCACCGGCAACATGGAGCTCAAGCTCGACCGCAACTTGGCCGACCGCCGCATCTTCCCTGCGATCGATCCTGTGGCCTCGGGCACGCGCCGCGAAGACCTGCTGCTTGATCCTCAGGAAGCCCCGTTGATCTGGGCGGTTCGTAGGATCCTTGCGAACATGAACAATACCGAGCGTGCGATGGACATGCTGATCAAGTCGCTGAAGCAGACTGATACCAACCAGGAGTTCCTGCTCCGTACAGCCAAGAAGGCCCAGACGGGCAAATCAGGCGAAAGCATGGAGCTTTAATCGGCCAGCCTGTAAAGGTACTGTAAGCTGGCCCATGCAGACAAATAGGTATAATAAGACCGCGCTTCGGCGCGGTTTTTAGTGAGACAAGCGGGCAAATGGGACAAAAGGGACAGACCCCCTTGTCCCATTTGCCGCACAAGACAAGCAGGCAGCAAGGTGGGACAAGAGGGTCTGTCCCTTTTTTCCCACCTACAATGGAGGAGCAGGTATGGCCGAGAACAACAACTGGCAACAACAAGTATGGCAGCAGCCCCAACAGCCACAGCAGGCGGTACCGGACGCCTCGTACGGCTCCATGCCCTACTACCAGCAGCCTCCGACGGGATTTCCCCCCCAGGCGCCGAAGAAGAAGGGCCGCGGCTGGATCGTTGCGATCGTTGTCGTGGCGGCAGTCTTCCTGCTGTGCCTTATCGGCATCGGTTCCTGCACGGCAGCAATAGGCTCTTCGATGAGCTCCACCTTGGGAAGTTCGGGCACAAGCGCGGCAAGCGTCACCCAGGACTCCGTCGTGGTGATCCCCCTTTCAGGCACCATCCAATACGACAACACCTTCTGCAGCCCGGAAGGATTCAAAGCCCAGCTTGATGCGGCCGAGAAGAACAACCATGTCAAAGCCGTGGTCTTGCGCGTCGATTCGGGAGGCGGCGTCGCGACGGCAGGCGAGGAGATGACTGCCTATCTGAAGAACTTCTCGAAGCCGGTGGTCGTTTCAAGCGCCTCCATCAACGCGAGCGCGGCCTACGAGATATCCTCCCAGGCCGACTACATCGTTACGGCAAAGACCACCACGATAGGCTCGATCGGCACCGCCATGCAGGTCACCGACCTTTCCGGCCTGTATGAGAAGCTGGGTATCAAGATCGACACGATCACCTCGGCAGACAGCAAAGACTCCAGCTACGGCAACCGCCCGTTGACCGACCAGGAGCGTGCGTACTACCAGGCCATGGTCGACCAGATCAACGCCACCTTCGTCGAAAGCGTCGCAAACGGGCGCAGCATGAGCATCGACCAGGTGAAAACGCTTGCAACCGGGCTTCCGTTCACGGGCATCACCGCCGTCGAGAACGGGCTGGCCGACAAGATCGGCACGCTCGATGACGCCGTGGCGAAGGCAGCAGAGCTTGCGCAGGTCAGCAACTATTCGACGGTGACCCTGAGCGACTACACCACCAGCATCAACATCCTCGATCTTTTGGGCTCTTCGAGCTCCGATGAGGAGCTTATGGCGAAATTGAAGGAATTAACGAAAAATGACTCACTCGCAAAGTAGGCCTTCCTGGCCACATCGCGCCATTGTGACAGCGGGTATGCCCTATGGGAACAAAGGGCTTCATTTCGGGCATATAGGCGGCGTGTTCGTTCCCGCGGACTGCTTCGCCCGATTCCTGCGCGACCGGATCGGCGCCGAAAACGTCCGGTTCGTATCGGGGACCGATTGCTTCGGCTCTCCCATTGACGAGGGGTACCGCAAGCTGGTCGAAGCCGGCGAGTTCGACGGGACCATCGCCGAGTATGTCATGAAAAACCACGAGGCGCAGAAAAAGACGCTTTCCGCCTACAATATCAGCCTCTCCATTTACGAGGGAAGCGGCATCGGGCATGCGGGCGAGGTGCACCAGGAGGTCACCAACACCTTCATCAACACCCTCTACAACAACGGCTATCTCGAAAGACGCGCGAGCATGCAGTTCTATGACACTGAGGCGCAGGTTTTCCTGAATGGGCGGCAGGTGCTTGGCCGCTGCCCCGTACAGGGCTGCAAAAGCGAGCATGGCTATGCAGACGAATGCGACCTCGGCCACCAATACGCCCCCGAAGACCTGATTGCCCCGAGGTCAACCGTGACCGACACGGTTCCGGAGATGCGCCCTGTAGAGAATTGGTATTTCGACCTGCCAAGCTTCAGGGGCTTCCTGCGCGATTTCGAGCAGAGCCTCGAAGGGGATCCGACAGTGCGCCCGGTAGTCTACAACACCATCAAGGAGTTCCTTGCCCCGCCCGTCATCTACATCAAGAACGAGGCCCATGAGGCCTACCTCGGCCTTGCCGGCCAGCTGCCGGACCACCGGTTCCGTGCGGCGGAAAAGGGCAAGCAGAGCTTCGAGGTCGAATTCGACACCATCGGCGACCGCGACCTTGCCCGCGAGGTCTTGGCAAAGGCCGGCCTGCGCTTTCGCACCGGCAAGACCTTGGTGCCGTTCAGGATTTCGGGAAACATCGAATGGGGCGTGCATGCTCCGGTGATCGAAGGGGCCGAAGGCCTCACGGTGTGGTGCTGGCCCGAGAGCCTGTGGGCACCCATCAGCTTCACGATTGCGCTTCACGATAAGATGGGCCTTGCCCGCGCCACATGGACCGACTTCTGGTGCTCTGACAATGCGGCGGTCTACCAGTTCATCGGGCAGGACAACCTGTACTTCTACGGTGTTGCCCAGCCGGCGTTTTGGAGGGCCACCCACATCGACCGCAGCGCCAATCCGGAATCGCGTGAACGCAGCCTGCGCCAGACGAAGCTTATCGCCAACTACCACCTGCTCTTCGGCGACAAGAAGGCATCGTCGTCCGGGGCGGTCAAACCCCCTTCAGCAGACGAGCTCCTTCTACACTACACCTACGAGCAGCTCCGTGCCCATTTCCTGGCACTGGGGCTCGACCAGAAATCCGTCGGCTTCAAACCTAAGCCTTATGAGGCCGATGAGGAAAAGCGCGACGACCCCCGCGTCGCCGACCCCGTGCTCAAAGAAAGCGCCCTGTTGACGAACGTCTTCAACCGCCTGGCGCGCAGCTGCTTCTACGAGGCGCAGAAGAACTTCGGGGGCTACATGCCGTTAGGCAAGGTATCGGACACGGTGCGCAGAAAGGCCGACGAGACGCTTTCGGCCTACGAGGAGATCATGTACAAGGTCGAACTCCACAGCATCATGTCGCTGATGGACGCTTTTATCCGTTGGTCGAACAAGTACTGGACGGAAGGCATCCGCGAAGCAGAGACCGGCTCGAATGAAAGCCTGCGCCGCCAGGTCCTCATCGACAGCTTCTACCTGCTGCGTATCTGTACCCTGCTGATGCATCCTGTGGTGCCGGAAGGGACCGAGAAGATCTGTTACAGCCTTTGCTTTGACGAGGACGACTTCTTCAGCTGGAATTATGATTTTGACGGCCTCGAAGAGCTCTGCAGCGCAGGCGAGGTTGCAGAAGGCAGGCACATGGTAGCCGAGCTTCCGCCCCGCACCGACTTCTTCGAGAAGCACCCCAGCCAGTAGTAGCCTCAAACCGAGAAAAGGGGACAGTCCCCTTTTCTCGGTTAGCAAGAGAAGCAAGGGTTTCCCTTGCATTCTTTTCCCAGGGTGCTACAATAACGAAGTTTCTGATTACACATGTCTGTGCGACTCAGGTACCGCTAGTGGCCACTTGAAAAAGGCTGCGGGCCCGAGGAAGACCACAGGCAGAGGCTTAACGAATGGAGAGATTATGACTAAAGTCAGCCTTAAAGTCCTGCTTGATGCAGGCAGCCACTTCGGCCATCAAACGCGCCGGTGGAACCCCAAGATGAAGCCCTATATCTTCGGCAGCCGTGGCGACATCTACATCATCGACCTCAAGCAGACGCTCATCGGCATGGACCGGTCCTACACCTACGTCTCCGAGATGGTGAGGAAGGGCGGCACGATCCTTTTTGTCGGCACCAAGAAGCAGGCCCAGGAAGCCGTTTCGGACGCGGCCAACAAATGCGGCATGCCCTACGTGAACGCACGTTGGCTCGGCGGCATGCTGACCAACTTCGTCACCATCCGCTCACGCGTCACCCACATGGAAGACCTTGAGGCGATGGAGGCGGACGGAAGAATGGATCTTCTGCCCAAGAAAGAGCAGATCCTGCTTCGCAAAGAGCTTGCAAAGCTCCAAACCAACCTGAACGGCATCCGCAACATGAAGCGCGTCCCCGACGCGATCTTCGTTATCGACACCAATCGCGAGGCCATCGCCATCCATGAGGCGCGGCGCCTGAACCTCCCGGTCGTGGGCACCTTGGATACCAACTCGGATCCCGACGACGTCGACTTCGGGATCCCGGCAAACGACGATGCCATACGTTCGGTCGCGCTTTTGGCCGACTTCATCGCCGACGCCGTCATCGCCGGTGGCGTCGCCCCTGTCACCGCCGCCGAAATGGCAGGCGGCCAAGCAGCCGAAAAGGCTCCTGTGGCAGAAACCGCCCCAGCTCCAGCAGCAGAAGAAGCTCCAGCACCCGCGCCGGAGATCAGCGCTGAAGAGGTAGCCGAGGCCGTAGTCGTCGCAGAGGTGATCGAGGAAGCGGTCGAAGAGGCCGTAGCCGAAGAAGTCGTCGAGGAGATAGCCGAAGGGCTTGCCGAGGCAGCCGAAGAGGAAAAAGCCGAATAGGCACCAACCACCCGAAACCGTGCAAAGGGGCCTGACCCCTGGTGCACGCTCACAAGATAGAAAGGACCACCCATGGCAGAGATTACTGCTTCCCTGGTAAAAGAGCTTCGCGAAATGACCGGTGCCGGCATGATGGAATGCAAGAAGGCGCTCGTCGAGACGCAAGGCGACATCGATAAAGCCGTCGACTTCCTGCGCACTGCCGGCCTGGCAGCCGTTGCCAAGAAAGCCGGCCGTGCAACCAACGAAGGAACCGTTGCCGCCTTGGTTTCCGACAATGGCGCTGCAGGCGCCATGATCGAGATGAACTGCGAGACCGACTTCGTGGGCATCAACGAGAAATTCAAGGCCTATGCCGAAAAGATCGCCCAGGCGGCCCTTGCGAACAAGCCCGCAGACCTTGACGCACTGCTCAAGGCAGAGGTCGATGGTGAGACTGTCGAGGAGGCAGTGACCGACGCCATCCACACGCTTGGCGAAAACATCCAGCTGGCACGCGTTGCATATGTCGAGGCCGGAGCCGTTGCGAGTTATATCCATGCTGGCGGGAAGATCGGCGTCTTGGTCGAGTTCGACCTGGGGGATGCGGCGCTCGCCCAGAACGAGGACTTCAAGCGCTATGGCCGCGACATTGCCATGCAGGTGGCCGCCGCACAGCCGGTTGCTGTAAGCCGTGACTCGGTCGACCCGGCCGTCGTCGAACATGAGCTTTCCATTTACAAGGCCCAGGCTGCCGAATCCGGGAAGCCCGAGAACATCCAAGAGAAGATGGCCCAAGGGCGCCTTGAGAAGTATTTCAAGGAATTCTGCCTTACCGAACAGGAGTTTGTGAAGAACCCCGACCAGACGGTCAAGCACTACACCGAAGAGGTCGCAAAAGGTCTCGGCGCCACGATCGAGATCGCCGGCTTCACCCGCTTCGTGCTTGGCGAGCAATAGGGAAGCCCCCGAGCTTTCAAGGCGCCCGCACGATGCGGGCGCTTTTTTGTTTCGACCCCAGGGCGTCTAAGGGGCGGCAGCGGGGCAGTTTTGGACAGAAGGGACAGACCCTTTCGTCCCAAACTGCCCCGCTGCCGCATCTGCAGACGTTGTGGAAGTTCGATGGCTTGGGCATTTGAAACCTAATAGTTTTGTAAAGTCTATCTGAGCAGATTTTCCGCGAAAACACACTGCAAAAGCACCTCTCGCATGAGGAAGAAATTATATGCCTGAAGAAATCATCGTGGTACAAGGAAACGGCACCCTCAAAGGTGATGTGGTCATATCCGGGGCGAAGAACTCAGCTCTCAAGCTGATGGCTGCCTCCCTGTTGGTGCAAGGGATCACGACCCTCCATAACGTGCCGGCAATCTCTGATATCGACATCATGTCCGAGGTGATGGAGCGTCTTGGTGCCACGGTCAGGCGCCAAGGGCACACCCTCACCATCGACACCACCGACGTCAACCGTTTTGAAACCCCGTACCACCTTGTCTCGAAGATGCGGGCCTCCATTTCGGTGTTGGGCCCCTTGATCGCCCGCTTCGGGAGGGCGCGTGTGGCCATGCCGGGCGGTTGCCAGATCGGCGCACGCAAGATCGACATGCATCTTGTCGGGCTCGAGGCCCTCGGGGCCGTCTTCGAGATCGACCACGGATACCTGGAGGCACGGACTCCCAACGGCCTTACGGGCGTGCCGGTCGTCCTCGAGTTCCCGAGCGTCGGTGCGACAGAGAATCTCCTGATGGCAGCTGTGGTTGCCGAGGGGGCCACCGTCATCGAGAATGCCGCCCGAGAACCTGAGATCGTCGACCTTGCAAACATGCTGAACTCCATGGGCGCGAAGATACAAGGCGCAGGCACCCCGGTAATCGAGATCGAAGGTGTTTCGCTCGAATCGCTTTCGCCCTGCGAGCACACCACGGTGTCCGACCGCATCGAGGCAGGCACCTTCCTGACAGGCGGCGCGCTGACAGGCGGCCCGGTTACGACACTCGGCATCGACCCCGCGTACCTGCGTATGACCTTGATGAAGCTGGAGGCTATGGGCTGCGAGGTCACGACCGCCGAAGACAGCATCACGGTAAGCCGGACCGGCCCCCTCAAGCCCATCGATATCCAGACCCTGCCCCATCCTGGGTTCCCGACGGATCTCCAGGCGCAGTTCATGCTCCTTGCCTCGTATGCCGAAGGGAATTCGGTCATCACCGAGAACATCTTCGAGAACCGCTTCATGTTCGCTTCCGAACTTATGCGTATGGGCGCCGATATCACTATTGAAAGCCATCATGCCCTGATCAAGGGCGTTAAACGCCTGCAAGGTGCGCCGGTCTCCTGTACCGACCTGCGTGCCGGCGCGGCGCTCGTGCTCGCTGCCGTCTCCGCAGAGGGGGAGACGAGCATCTATGATATCGAGCATATCGACCGCGGCTATGAAGGCTATGTCGAGAAGCTTGCCAAGCTGGGTGCGGATATTGCGCGTGTGCCGTCAAAAGGCATGGCAGGCTAGACCGCAGAATCAGGTAAGAAATGGCCCGCCGCTCAAAAGGTCCCTCATTTTCCAAGTCGTCCCGCTCTTCGCGTAAGATGAAGGGTGCGATGATAGGCTCGCACCATGCAGGCCAAGCACCCAAGCGGTCCTCGCGCAAAGCCAGCTCAACCCCTACACCTGCCTCGGCGTCAAAAAAGTCCGCCCAGGCAAGGCGCGGGATGATCAGCCAGGTGCAGCCACGCACGAGCTCGGGTGAAAGTGCGGCCGCCTACTCGAGACGCGTGGGCAAGCGCCAGTTCACCGAAACGGTCCAGCGCCGCGCCCGAACACGGGGCATCCTGGTTGCGGTCATCGTCGCCATCGCGGTGATCGGGATCGCAGGCGGTGTCGGCACCATGGCCTATATGGGGTCGGTAAGCGACAAGATGTCGCTCGGGAACTCGAACGCCAAGGCCGCCCTGACCGCCGCCAAAGACACCAAGACGCAATACATCCTCTTTGCAGGCGAGCACTACGAACCAGGCAAGTCCTATACGGGGCCTGACGTGATCATGCTCGTCCGACTCGATGAGGGGGCGAAGCAGGCCTCGATACTCTCAATACCCCCGAACCTCCAGACCACCTTTTCCGACGGCAAGACGCATAGTATCTCCGATGCGCAGACCATGGGGGGCGATGCGGCGCTGATCACGGCTGTCTCCGAGTTTGTTGAAGTTCCGATCAGCCATTTCGTCAAGACCGATGCCGCACGGTTCCCCAAGCTGGTCGATGCCTTGGGTGGCGTCGAGGTGAAGGTCACCGAAGAGGTGGATGATCCTGCCGCAGGCGATGTCTACATCCCGGCAGGGACCCAGACGCTCAACGGCCAGGCTGCGCTCACCTACTGCCGCGCGACCAACTTCTCCGGCGGCGAGGATCAGCGTGCCAAAAACCAGACGGCCTTCGCCACCGCGATGCTCGCAAAGCTTCTCGAGAAGAGCTCGGGAACGGCGGCTTTCACGCTTGACGGGATTGCGGACACCGTGAAGACCGACCTTTCCGCGTCAGATGCCATGGCGCTTATCGACGTTGTGCGCAGCATCCCGCCCGACCACCTATACAGCACGAAGGTCCCCGGCTACATCTCGGTCAACACCGCAACGGGCGCCCGGACCTTCTCCGTGTCGAAGACCTCATGGGACGTAGTCAGACAGGCGGTCGTCGACGGCAAGAACCCGTCTGACGCCATAGGGAAGGCCGCAGCCGTCGACCCGAAGAGCTTCACCATCACCTTGAAGAACGGGTCGGGCGTCACAGGAGGCGCCCAGCAGGTGGCCGCTATCTTGGGCGCGGGCGGCTTCCAGATCGCCGAGATCGGCAACGCGGAGTCCTTCGCCTATGACGAGACCCTCGTCATCTACAAAGACCCCGCAAAAGAGGCAGCCGCGGAAACGGTGGTGAACAGCCTCGGAGTTGGAAGGTCGGTGCAGGCGAACAGCTTCTATACCTTTGAGACCGATGTGCTTGTCATGGTCGGCAAGGATTGGAAACCGTTGAACTAATCGTTTTGCAAACAGTTGCCCTGCTTCACAAGAGGCAGTAAGGCTCTGTGCTACAATCGAGAAAACACGTGATTAAGGAGTATGAAATGGTAAACAAGGAAGATGTAGCCTCGGTGCTTGAGCTTATCCGCCCCAGCCTCCAGGCAGATGGCGGAGACGTCGCATTGGTCGACGTTGCCGATGACGGCACGGTCACCGTTGAATTGCAAGGCGCCTGCAAAGGCTGCCCCATGTCGCAGATGACCTTGGCAAACGGTGTTGAGCGTATCTTGAAGGAACGTGTTCCAGGTGTTACCAAGGTTGTTCCGGCCGAATAGGCGCCGGGTCGACGCACAGGAAGGAGGACCGAAATGAGCGCTATGTGCTGGGAACAGCGAGGCTGTGATGAAGAAATGCAATCACGGTGCCCGCATAATGCCCCCAATGAATCCTGTCCTCCCGACTGCCATTATGCGGCATGCGGCCGTCCGACGCACGTGGTCGCAAGCGATTTCGACCTTCTGCTCAACCCGGAGCTGGAATATGATGCGGCGATCAAGGACATCTGCCGGTTCTGCGAGTTCTTTCTTAAACAAGGGCCTATCCGCGTCTTTACCGAGGACGGGGAAGTCAGGCCGGGGAATCCGAACCGGTTCCTTCTGTAAGGCAAGATAGGTGGTTATTCGCCCTGTGCGGTATGTCGCAGGGCTTCATGGAAAAGACGTAGACCAAGGTAAGGAGATGAGTTCGATGGTTACCACAATGATCAACTGTCCATCGTGCGGCGCGCCCGACCTCGATCTCTGCAGCTACGAATCCATGATGGTGCTCAGCGAGCATATCGCCTTGTTTGCCCTGACTTGTCGACGTTGTTCGGACAGCATCACCACGGTGCAAGAGGTGCCTGATCAATTACTTGAAACGGTGAGTATTGCCGCTATCGAGGTCGGTGCCGGCATGGGCCGGGATGCATGATCGAAGACAGTCTGAAGTATGAAATGCCGCCATCATGGCGGCATTTTTTTGGCGGCAAAGGCCACGGGGCCTTCTTGCACGCTTATAATGCAAAGGGGTCCGACCCCTTTGCACGCCACGTACTCAAGAGGTAGAGATGCTCAACGACATTTACCATATGATTGACCCGGTCATATTCTCGATCGGCCCCTTCGCCGTCCGATGGTACGGGCTTGGCTATGTGCTCGGCTTCATCTTGGGGGCCTTGGTAATCTATTACACCGCCAAACGCTGGAAGGTCCGGGTCGACGTCGACGCCCTGATCGTGATTATGGTCTGCGTGATCGTCGGTATCATAATCGGCGGGCGGTTGGGCTACGTCCTCTTCTACGGCGACGGCTATTACTTCTCGCACCTCGACAAGATATTCGCGACCACCGAGGGGGGCATGAGCTTTCATGGCGGCCTGATCGGAGCGCTTATCGCAGGTGCCGTCGCAGCGAAGATCACCCGCATCCCCTATCTGACCCTGGCAGATCTCGGCGCCATCGGGGCACCGATCGGCATATTCTTGGGTCGGTGCGCGAACTTCGTCAATGGCGAGCTGTGGGGGTCTCCCACCGACGCCCCTTGGGGCGTGGTCTTCGGCGGCACCGCCGGCATGATGCCCCGCCATCCCTCGCAGCTGTACGAGGCGCTTCTCGAAGGCCTCGTGATATTCATCGTCTTGTTCGTGCTTTCCCGGAAACTGCCACCCCGGCCACGGGGGACCTTCTTCGGACTTTTCCTTTTGCTGTACGGAATCTTTCGGTTTGTCATCGAATTCGTGCGCGAGCCGGACGTTCAGCTAGGATATCTCTGGGGCGGATGGCTCACTATGGGCCAGGTGCTCTCCCTGCCGATTGTTATTGTGGGCGTGGGCGTGTTGGTGTATGCCGTTCGGAAGAAATTGCCGCAACAGGGCCTTCCAGAAATGAAACCAACAAAGTAACATATAAGACGACGAAAAGACCGAAAATACCTGAAAGGGGATATCATGGACGTAAAATTCTATCGTTGTACTCATTGCGGGAATGTAGCCATCAAGCCTTTTGACAGCGGGGTGCCGCTTGTCTGTTGTGGCGAGAAGATGGAAGAGATCACCGCCAACTCGGTCGATGCGGCCTTGGAAAAGCATGTGCCCGTCGTCACGGTTGACGGCGCGAAGGTGCATGTCGAGGTAGGAAGCGTGCCTCATCCTATGACCCCCGAGCATTGGATCACCTTCATCTGCCTGGTGACCGACAAGGGCTATCAGTTTGCGCCCCTCTCGGCAGATGGCGAACCCAAAGCCGACTTCGCATTGGCCGACGGCGAGACCGCCGTAAAGGTGTACGAGTACTGCAACATCCACGGCCTTTGGGTTGCGGAAGTCTAGCAAACATGGGGGAGTGGGGCAAAAGGGACAGACCCTTTTGCCCCACTTTCAGTTCGCTCGCTGTCCGGGTGTCGGTCTGACGGCCTGGACGACCGGAAGGGCTCTTCAGAAAAGAATCTCTCCAAACTTGTCAAACTGTGCTACCATAGACAAGTT
>JAVBQH010000066.1:0-11229 GCA_031549175.1 Raoultibacter sp. | reverse complement strand
TGTTGTGCCGCGCCACAAGCGCGCCTAAATAGTTAGAGGAGCCGTTTTTTAGCTTCTCCGTGCTGCTCCCAAAGCTATCCTGGGGAGCCACCGCAACAGGCAGGCCTGCCTCCTGCTCAAATTCAAAGCAAATCGCGCCGTTGTCATTCATATCCGCGATCGTGAATCCCTGTGTGTTCCCGCCCACCACCGAAACCGTCTTGATCCTCTTCTCGTTCGCATAGGCCTTGATGCGCGCCTTCTCGAAGAAGTTCTTGGCAGCCTGGGGCATATCAGGGTGTCTTGCCATGGTTTCCCCATACAGCCCGTTGACGGCCTCCACGGTGTCGGCCGACGCGGCCTTTCGATAAAGCAGGACGCGCTCGTCGGCGTCTTGGACGTATTCCTCAGGCAGGTAGGTATGCGCCGGCACGTTTATGGTGATGTCGGACAAGGCAGGCGGTAGGAAATCCATGGCCTTGAGGTCGCCTTCGCGGGTGGCGTTCACCGCCTGGGCGAGCATCTGCGCGAACAGGTCGAAGCCGACGGCGCTCATGTTGCCGCTCTGCTCGGCGCCGAGCAGGCTGCCCGCTCCTCTGATCTCGAGGTCGCGCATGGCGATCCTCATGCCGCTTCCGAGCTCGGTGTGCTCGTTGACGGCGGTGAGCCGGGCGGCGGCCTCTTCGGTCAAAGACATGTGCTCGGGGAACATGAAGTAGGCGAAAGCCTGGATGCATGAACGGCCGACGCGGCCTTTCAACTGGTAAAGCTGGGCGAGGCCGAGGCGTTGGGCGTCTTCGATGATGAGCGTGTTGGTGTGCGGGTTGTCGATCCCGCTTTCAATGATGGTCGTTGCCACCAAGACATCGAGCTCGCCGGCGCTGAATTCCTCCATCACGCGCTCGAGCTGCTCCTTCGACATCTGGCCGTGCGCCACCCCCACCCGGGCTTCGCCGGCGGCCTCCATGACCCTGCGCACCGCCTCGTCAATCGAGCGCACCCGGTTGCTCACATAGTACACCTGGCCGCCACGGGCAAGTTCGCGCCTGATAGCACCCGATACGATATCGGGGTCCCATTCCCCCACCTGCACTTTGACCGGCTGTCGGTCGCCGGGCGGGGTCAGGATAAGGCTCATGTCGCGGACACCTGACAGCGACATCTGCATCGTGCGGGGAATCGGGGTCGCCGAAAGCGTCAGCACGTCGATCGATTCCCTCAAATTCTTCAGCTGCTCCTTGTGCCCGACGCCGAAACGCTGCTCCTCGTCGATGATTACCAGGCCGAGGTCATGGGGGTTCACGTCGCGGGACAAAAGGCGGTGGGTTCCGATCAGCACCTGGACTCCCCCCTCAGAAAAGGCCTCGAGGATCGTCTTTTGCTGGGCCTCCGACCTGAAGCGCGAGAGCACCTCGACGCGCACCCCGAAGGGGTCGAAGCGGTCCTTGAAATTCGTGAAGTGCTGTTGGGCGAGGATGGTCGTCGGACAAAGCACCATGACCTGCTTTTTGTCCTGGGTCGCCTTGAAGGCGGCGCGAAGTGCGATCTCGGTCTTCCCGAAGCCGACGTCGCCGCAGATCAACCTATCCATAGGTTTGGCGCTTTGCATGTCGGCCTTCACATCTGCGATAGCTGCCAGCTGGTCGGGGGTCTCGTCATAGGGGAAGGACTCCTCCATCGCCCGCTGCTCCATGGTATCGGGCGAGTAGCGGAATCCCTGGGTGGCGGCACGGCGGCTGTAGACGTCGACGAGGTCGAACGCGAGCTTCTTGGTTGCCTTGCGCGCCTTGGCCAGCGCCCGCGACCAGTCCGCCGTGTTCAAGCGGGTGAGCCGGGGGGACGCGCCTTCCGGGCCCACATAGCGTGTCACGCGGTCGAGCTGTTCAACCGGGACATACAGCTTGTCACTCGCAGCATATTCGAGCAGGAGGTAGTCACGCGCTGCCCCGCCGACGTCCTGGCGGACAAGCTCCTTGAAAAGCGCGACGCCGTGTGCGGCATGGACCACGTAGTCGCCGGGACTGTAGGGAAAGGTGACCTCGGTGATGTCGATGTGCCTCGCCTTGCGCAGCGTCGCGGCCCCTTGCGTGTCGGAGATGGAGACGAGGGCAAGCTTCGCCTTGGGGATTACCATGCCCAGCGGGATTTCGACGTCGACGATGTTGACGACGCTCCGAGAAAGCCTGTCGGGAGCCTCGCCCGCCACATCGAGGACCTCGTTGATCGGGATGCTCCTGTCCACGAGCTCAAGCTTCATGTCCTGGCGCGCACGGAAGCCCGGCACCGAGAAGGCCACGGTATAGCCGGTGTCCACCAAGCTCCTAAGCTTCCCGAAAAGCTTTTCCTCATTCCCGGACACCTCTACGCGCTTCACGGGCAGGTCCTCGTCAACCTGGCCGCCCACCTGCATGATCGAGACATAGGTGGCCCGCTGGTTCTCCCCGAAGCTTAAGGCCTGGGGCTCGACATAGAGGCCGTCGACCGCGATGCTTGATCCCTTGGCACGGTCTTTTATCTCATCGAATGCGTGTACCGCATCGTCGAAGAGGGACCGGGGCTCAAGCAGCACCGTAAGGGCGTCGGCCTTCAGGTAATCACCGAGGACCGCAGTCGTTGCATAGAGCAGGGGCAGGAGGGCATCCGCTCCTTCGAAATGCACTCCCTCCTCGAGCCTCTCGAAGAGCCCCCGCAGGACGGGATTGCTTTTTGCCGGGTTGGCCAGCTGCTCGCGCACCCGCTTCGTCCCGCGGGCAGAAAGGGCGAACTCCTGGACGGGGAATATCTCGACGGAGGCGAGCTCGGCTATGGTCTGGCCTGTCGAAGGCACGATACGGCGGATCTCGTCAAGCTCGTCGCCGAAGAAGTCGAGCCGGACCGGGTAGACGAGGTTTCCCGGGAACACGTCGAGCGCGCCGCCGCGGACACAGAAGCTTCCCGGCCCTTCAAGCTCGACCGTGTTCACGTAGCCCCGTGCCGCGAGGGCGCGGGGCAGGTCATCGAAGGTGCCTATGTCCTTGTTGCCCATGGCCGCAAGGCCGGAGCCTCCCTTAAGCGCAAGCGGCATGAAGCATTCCGCGCCTGCAGGCGGCAAGGTCCGCAGAAGCGACCGGGCCGAGGCCACCACCACGCAGTTCCTACCCGTGGAAAGCGCATGGAGGGCCTCCATCCTGCACGAGATCTGGCGGGCATCTCCCGTTTTTGGGGAGAAGGGGAAGTCGCTTCGCTCGAAGAAACGAAAGACCTGCTCATCGCCGATGTAGGCGGCAAGGTTGCGGGCGAAGGCGTCCGCTGCGTCCTCTCCCGCAATCACCACCAACGTCGGTTGGGGCTTGTGGCTGAAACGGGCTGCCACGAGGAACGGCCGTGCGGAGGCGGCGACGCCGAGGGCGGCATCTTGCGCACCGTCCAGTTTTTCCCAGAAGGCATCGAGGGCACCCGATCCTTCGAGTGTTTTTGTCAGTGCATCGATCAGCATGGCGTGATGGGGCTCCTTTTCATGCAGGTATATTCCTCAGGGCAGCACGAATAGCCGCGGTTTCCACGGCTGCTTCTTGCAACTATTGGTTCCAAGGGCAGTTATTGTACTACAGAATCATCTTTTGGCCGGGCGGATCCGCCGAGCCCATATTTGACTTTGATGCGTTCGAGCTTCTTTTTCCAAGGGGCATAGATCGCCAGCAGGAAGACCACCGTCGCCGTGCCGTGCACGGCATCCATGGCAAGGCCTGCCCCATACACAAGAAGGGCGCTCTGCCAGGTGATGGGGTGGACAAACCCGACAAGGTACCAGGTGTTGAGCAAAAAACCGTACAGAAGGGCCGAGAGGAAGCCGTACACGTAGACGGCGACTGCATTCCTGAAGGCTCCGCAGTCATTCAGAACCCCCGCAAAATACCCGATCATACCCCAGGCATACATCTGCCAAGGGGTCCAAGGCCCTTGCCCGAAGAAGAAATTCGACACAAGCGCCGCAAGCGCACCGACCATGAAGCCCGATCTTCGCCCAAACACCATGCCTGCCACGATGGTGATGGCTGAAAGGGGCTTGAAGTCGGGGACGACCGCAAACAGGATACGGCCGGCAGCTCCCAATGCCCCCAGGACAACGACGGGCATGATCTGGCGCAACGCTGGCTTTGACGATTCGTAGTTCACAAAGAACACCGCCACCGCCACAATAGCCACAGCAGCCGTCAAAAGCCCTGTTTGGGAGAACTGGAAGAAGGCGCTGAGCGCAAGCGCCGCCGGAACTGCGACCAGCAAAGGGATTTCTAAGTATCCGAGCGCTTTCTTCAAGGCCGGGCCCCCGCATTACCCGTTGAATGGCAGACGGAGCGTGGGACAAAAAGGTCTGTCCCTTTTGTCCCACGCCCGTTCCAAGCCTCCAGGAAGCCGTCGGGGGCCGGGCGGTAGAAGATGTTGTTCATGAAGAACTCTTCCACCGGTTCGGTGCAGGCCGTCTCCCCGTCGAAGAGCATGCTTGCCGTATCAGCCACCTGGCTGACGAAGGAGAGGTCGTGTGTCACCAAGACCACCGTGACGCCTGTCCGGCGCAGGCCGATAAGGACCTCGGCTATCCCGCACTTTGCCTCTGCGTCGAGGCCCTTGGTCGGCTCGTCAAGGAGAAGGAGCTTGGGCCCGGTCAAGAGCAGCTTGGCAAGGGCGAGCATCTGCTGCTGCCCCCCGCTGAGGTCGTAGGGGTGTTGGCCGGCATGGCCCTCGAGGCCGCATTGGCGCAAGGCGCCTTGGACGGCGTCCTCGTCGTATCCGGCGCGCGCCTGCCATTCCCGGAGCTCGTCTGCGACCGTATCGCAGACGAAGAGGGCTTGCGGGTCTTGCGGAAGCAGCGCCTGAGCTGCAGCCAGGCTGTTCGTGACCTTGCCGCGCGATGGGCCGGCCAGCCCCGAGATGACGCGGAGCAAGGTGGACTTCCCGGAACCGTTCCCCCCCACCAACGCATGGATGCTCCCTTTGCAGACGAGCAGGTCCAACCCCCGCAAAACCCAGGGGGAGTCCTTCGCATAGCGGAAGTGGACATCGTCCAGGGCTATCGCCGTATGGGCCGGCACGGCACCTCCGTCCGTCAAAGAGGCGAAGGTGCGCTCGCCGTGCTCCCGGGGCTCGTCGTGATCAACCTGGACCTTCGTCGCCTCATGTGCAGCCGCCGCCTTCTGGATCCCACGGGCAAGGGGGCTGTAGCCGAACTCGCCAAGCGGGGCCGGCGTGACGCTGCCGGCCTGGACCCTCAGGCACGAGTCCGCGTATTCGCACATGGCCTCGGGTGCGTGGGTCGCAACTACGATCGTCAGCCCCAGCTCACGGTTGATGCGGAACAACGCGTGAAGGAAGCTCTTCTCGGCAACGGGGTCGAGCTGGGCAGTAGGTTCGTCGAGCAGGAGCAGTTTCGGCTGCATGACCAGGATGCTTGCCAGGGATACCAGCTGTTTCTGCCCCCCGGAAAGATGGGCGATCTTGGCATGCATCCACGGCTCTATGTTGAAGAAATGCGCCACCTCCGCAACCCTGCGACGCATGGCGTCTTGCGGCGTCCCGAGGTTTTCCAGGCCGAAGGCGACCTCATGCCAAACGAGGTCGCAGACGATCTGGTTGTCGGGGCTTTGCGAGACATACCCGATCGAACGGGCGGAGCTTGCCTGGTCGAGGGTGGAGGTCTCGTTCCCGAACACTTTGATCGTGCCTGTTCGTTCACCGCTCGGTGCAAGTTCGGGTTTTATCGACCTCAGCAAAGTGGTCTTCCCGCTGCCGGTCATGCCTACAAGGAGCGCGAAAGCCCCTTCCTCAAGCGAGAAAGAACAGTCCGAGAGCAGGGGCTTCTCATGCGGGTAGGAGAAACCGAACCCTGAGACGCTCAAGGCCTCCATGCGCTGCCTCCAAGGCCGAGGACGGGGCCGTCATGCGAAGCCGTCATTGCCGCCACCTCAGGCTGTCCCCTATACAGATGAGAACGGGCAGCAGGGCAAGCAGGGCGAACAAAAGGTACCCCCAGCTGAATTCCAGGGCAGAGGCCTTTGGGTAGAATTGGAAGTGTGCGGCCGTCTGCCATGCGGTAACGGCAACGAGCGCTGCCAGCACGGCAAGCACCAAGGCCATGGCAAGGTCTTTTCTCCTGAACCGGTAGCGTCTGTAGGTGCTGCGTCGGGTCTTCGCGTTCCATCCCCGGGCTCGCATGGAGTCGGCCGTTTCGAGCGAATCCTCCATGCTCCATCCCATAAGGATCGAGGTGAGGCGTATGCGCGAGGCGGCCTTTTCCTTTGCGCCCCGGGCGCGTACGGATGAACAGGCCCATGTTGCATCGCCGATCTGCCTGCCCCGGTCTACAAACTGCGGAATGAGGCGCAAGGCCATGGACATCATCAGGCTGATCGTCGGAAGCGTCGTGCCGAACACCGCCATCACCTTGTCAGACGAGAGGACGGCCGAAGCATTCGAAAACCAACTCATGACAGCGGCGAGCATCATTCCCAGGCATAACCCGAAATACAGGCTCTCAAGGTAGCTTGCATGGGTCCCTATGCGGAACAGCTGAGTTGATCCGACGGGAGAGAAAAGCAGGTTCACCAAAGCGATGAGCGCAATCAAGGGGAGCTGCCAAAGAAGGGACTTGAGGACGCTTCTCCATCCGCGGGCATACAGCCCGAAGGCCACGGCGGCCGCGAACGAGATCATGAGGTAGACCGGTTCGACGACGACCATGGTGAACACCAGCATGAGGGCGAAGTAGGCCACTGCCAGGGCAGGGTGTATCTGGTCAAGCGCATAGACCTTCCTGCCGGATTCTTCCATCAGGCCATCCTTTGCCACGGCGCCCTGGTCCTTGGGCGGCCGTCGATGAATGTTTCGCTGCATGGGGCTTTCTGCATCCCTTGCGCCTCGTGTCCTTTCCCAGACGTGCAGGAGGGTCTGACCCCCTTGCACGCTTACGGGCTGCGCATCCATAAAGGATACGCAGCCCGTATTCGCCACGTATAAGCTGGAAGTCCGGCTTCCAGGCCGCGTCGGCAGTAGCTCGCTGCCTGGCGCACACACTCGTCCCGGTGAGTATTCTGGCTGATCGGCCTGAGCGCCGAATCACAGTGGCGGTACCGTGCGGGATTCACACCCGCTTCCCTCGTTTTCCGGGAGGTCTTCTCGGCTTGGATGCGGATATCCTGCACCCAAGCGTATAGGGGGATTATATACTTATTTCGCCCGGCACTCTAAGCAGAACCCCCCGAGAAAAGGGGACTGTCCCCTTTTCTCGGGTTTGCACGACTTCCGCGCTTGCCCTACCATGTGATGCACGGACCGAAGAACGCCAAGGAGCGAAGCTATGTCCCGCGAAACCAAGCAAGCCAAACGCGACCGTGCCCTCGCCATTTCCGCGCGCATGGAGGAACACTACCCCGAGGCCGAATGTGCGCTCGTCTACGAGGGAGACCCCTTTCGGCTGGTGATCGCCGTGCTTCTTTCTGCCCAAACCACTGACAAAGGGGTCAACAAGGTCACGCCCGTGCTCTGGGGGAAGTACCCCGCCATCGCCGACCTCGCCCAGGCAGACCCGCACGACGTGGAGGAGATCCTCCGCCCTATAGGCTACTACCGTGCCAAGGCGGCGAACTGCATCAGATGCGCCCAGATGATCCTCTCCGATTTCGGCGGCATGGTGCCCCGCACCATGGAAGAGCTGCAGCGCCTCCCCGGCGTCGGCCGCAAGACGGCGAACATCGTGATGAACGAGGGATTCGGCATCGTCGAAGGCATCGCCGTCGACACCCATGTGTTCCGTATCGCCCACCTGCTGAAGTTCTCGAACGCAAAGACCGCCGACAAGACCGAGCAGGACATACTGGCGCTCTACCCGCGTGAGTACTGGGGGCCGATCAACCATCAGTGGGTGCTTTTCGGTCGCGAGGTCTGCATCGCCCGGCGCCCGAAGTGCGGGACCTGCTTCCTCTGCGACCTCTGCCCGAGCTGCAGCGCTTAAAATCATCCGACAATCCACGTCTTTCGATCGTATTACCGATAGAGAGGATGAGCAGCTGCAGACGAACGAGGACATAAGCGTGTTCTACCAACGCCATGTGAAGATGGTGTATCGCCTGTGCTTCTCCTACCTCAAATCGACAAGCGATACCGAGGACGCCGTGCAGAACATCTTCATCAAGCTTATCAAAAACCCCATCCCCTTCGAGGGCGAGGAGCACGAGCGGGCCTGGCTCATCAGGTCTGCGAGCAACCACTGCAAGGATGTGCTGAAAAGCGCCTACCGCAAGCGAACGGAATTCGACGTGCCCGACCTGGCCGATACGTCTGCCGACCCTGGCCGGGGGGACGTGTATGAGGCCGTGCTTGCCTTGCCGGAGAAATACAAGGACTGCGTCTACCTCCATTACTTCGAAGGCTACAAGACCGACGAGGTCGCATCGATCCTCGAAAGGCCGGCCTCCACCATCCGCAGCCACCTGAGCGAGGCGCGGGCCCTCCTCCACAAAATGCTAGGCGGTGACCACCATGACCGATAACGAGGTCAAGCAAGCCTTTGACCGCATGTCGCCTGACCCCGAGGCTGAAGAGCGCATGCTTGCCAACATCCTTTCCGCCGCAGAAAGCGCAGCTCCGGCTTCTTTCGCCCCCGATGCCGAATACGAAGGCTTCAAGGCGGCTCCCGCCTCCCCTGCCCGCAGCCGGCGGCGGCCCGCACGGGTCATCCTTCCCCTTGCGGCCTGCCTCGTCCTGCTCGCCGGGATCGGCGTGTTTGCGGCAAGCCTGTATTCCCTGGATATGCGGCCGACGGCGGCCACTCAGGAAAACAGCTCGGGGGAGGCGCCCCGGACGGATGGCCCGGACGGGAAGGATGACCCGGCCACAGGCGATTTTGCCCCCCTTGCCAATTCCACCTCCCCTTACGGGGCGGCGCCCTATGCCCAGGAATACCCCTTGATCGACGCCGGCGACCAAGGGGTATTGAAGTTGGTCAACCCCAAGCAACCGAGCCAAGCCAAGGCGGATGCAGGCAAGGTCGGCGAATTCATCACCGAGGCGTCTGCCTACAAGGACCTGAAAGAAGAGCCCATCCCCTGCAAGGTGTTTGCCTATCCTTCTGACAGCGGGATACTCTACGCGGTCCTTTATCCGGATGCCGCCGTCTATTATCTGGCCGAGCCCTTCGCCCGATGATGTTGGGGCGTGGCTGCTTTGAGGCTGGGTTTTCCAACGCAGCCATGCCCCCCCTCGTAGGTTTTCCAAAACCTTCCGACAATCCAGCCCTTCCGTTCGTATTAGATGAAAAGGGACACGTCAAGGAGGGGCAGCATGGGAAACACGAGGAAACTTGCGGCATTATTGGTTGTCATGGCCATAGGCGTCGGGCTTATGCCCGGCTGCGCGGTGCAGGAGGCGTCGGAGGACAAGGGCGGCGCGAACACGTCGGGCACGCCGAGTGGGGGCGAGGCCTTGGCCAATGCCGGGGAGGAGGCGGCCGCCGCGCCCTCAAACGTGGAATCCGTCGCGCCCTACCCCGGCACGCACGACCCAGACTATCCTTATCGGGCAGACCCCTACAACACCGAGGAATATGCCGCGGTCGATGAATCGGGGATGGTCTCGGCCAAGCTTTGCCCCCGCTCCACCTTTTCCGCGGACGTCGACACCGCCTCCTACGGCAACCTACGCAGGCTCATCCAGGCAAAGACCGCCGCCGCGAAGATACCGGCCGGCTCGGTGCGCATCGAGGAGATGCTCAACTATTTCGACTACGCCTACCCCGACCCGCAAGGAGGCGACCTCTTCGGTTTCTCGTCGCAGGTAGCCCCCTGCCCGTGGAACAGCGCCTCGGAGCTGCTCGTCATGGGCTTCTCGACCGCGGCCGCCGACTACCGGGCGTCCCAAGGTTCGAACCTGGTCTTTTTGATCGATGTGTCAGGCTCGATGAGCTCGAAGGACAAGCTTCCCCTGCTTCAAGAGTCCTTTTCGATACTCGTCGAGCAGCTTTCCGAGAACGACCGCGTCTCCATCGTCACCTATTCAGGCAAAGAGCAGGTCGTCTGCCAAGGCGTCCCGGGGTCAGACAAGGTGCGGCTTTTGGCTGCGATCAACGGCCTGCAGGCAAGCGGTTCCACCAACGGCAGCGCCGGGCTTTCCATGGCTTATGACCTCGCTGAAAAGGCCCTCATCGAAGGCGGCAACAACCGGATCGTCATGGCCTCCGACGGCGACCTGAACGTAGGCATCACCTCGACAGGCGACCTGCACGACTTCGTAGCCAAGAAGCGTGCCGGCGGCGTGTACCTCTCGGTCCTCGGCTTCGGTACAGGGAACTACAAGGACACGAAGATGGAGACCCTGGCAGACAACGGCAACGGCGCCTATCACTACATCGACAGCCTGAACGAGGCGAGAAAGGTGTTCGGACGCGACCTCTGCGCCAACCTCGTCACCCTTGCGAAGGACGTGAAGATGCAGGTCGAGTTCAACCCATCGGTCGTTCAGTCGTACCGGCTGATAGGCTACGACAACCGCAGGCTGGCAGATGAGGACTTCCTCGACAGCACAGTGGATGCTGGCGAGGTCGGCCACGGGCACCAGGTCACGGTGGCCTACGAGATCGTGCGCACCGGAGGGGCGGTCGAAAAGCCTGTCCCTCCCCTGAAATACCAGCAGCCCCATAGGCCCGGGGAAAGCGGGGAAACGGAAGGCGACGCAGCATCGGGTGAATGGTTGACCTGCTCGGTCCGTTACAAGACGGCAGATTCCGGGGTTGTGGTCGAGAACAGGCACGTGGTGGACGAAGCCTCCTACAGCACGGCGCCCGGCGATGATTGGAGGTTCGCCGCGGCCGTCATCGAGACGGGACTGGTGCTGCAGCAATCAGGCTACAAGGGAAGCGCGAGCCTCCCCTCTGCACAAAAGCTCCTCCAGGATACGGGCATGGGCGATGCCTACCGGCAAGAGTTCGCCCACCTGCTCGATCTCTGCATCAAGCAGAATGCATGCGATGACGCCAGTGCGGGCCTACCGCCTCCCCGGTCTCCCGTACGGTGACCTCCGCGCCTTGGCGGACAAGCTCGGCAAGCACGGTGTCGACCAATTGCGGCAGCGCCCCATATACCCTCGGGGTCAGCCCGATGGTCAGCTCGGCCGGATCCATGTTCTCCACCTGCATGCCGAAACACAGGCCTTCGGCCTCGATTCCGAGCAGCGTTGCCGCATCGAAAAGATCCACCAGCCGGAGAAGTACGAGCTGGTCTTTCA
>JAVBQH010000032.1:0-6715 GCA_031549175.1 Raoultibacter sp. | reverse complement strand
AGGTGTTCGAGGCCGAACTCGGGAACCCGGAAAGGCTCGCGGTGCTCTCCGGCCCCAACCACGCCGAAGAGGTCATCAAGAACATCCCCTCGGCCACGGTGATCGCATCGCCTTCCCAGGAGACGGCCGAGTTCTTCCAAGACCTGTTCGCCACCGAAGCCTTCAGGACTTACATCAGCGACGATGCCTGCGGGGTGGAACTTTGCGCCGCGTTCAAGAACGTCATAGCCATCGCCGTCGGTCTTTCATACGGCCTCGGCTTCGGAGACAATACCGCCGCCTTGCTCGTGACGAGGGGGCTTGCCGAGATGAGCCGCCTGGTGAACGCCTGCGGCGGCCAGGCCATCACTTGCATGGGGCTTGCGGGGACGGGCGATCTGATCGCCACCTGCATGTCCGAGCACTCGCGCAACCGCCGCTTCGGCGAGCTGCTGGCCTCAGGCGGCACCCTGGACAAGTTCGTCGAAGAGACCCACATGGTCGCCGAAGGCGCCCTGGCATGCAAGACGCTCAAGACCCTTGCCGACGCCTACCATGTCGAGCTCCCGATAACGCAGGTGGTACGCGGGGTCGTCTGGGAGGGCAAGGACGCGCACGAGGCCGCGCGCAATCTTGCGGAGCGGCCGCTCACCACCGAGTTCTGGGGCCTTTAAAGGCCCCTTGCTTCGAGGTCGAGCAGGAACTGCTTGATCCGGACCTCGGACCTTGACCCCGAAGGCTTGCCGTTGGCGCACACGACGCGGTGCGTCGGGATGATTATGGGGATGGGGTTCTTGTTGGCGGCGGTGCCCAAGGCCCGTGTTGCCTGCGGGTCGCCGATTGCCCGCGCGATCCTCTCGAAGCGCTGCGTCTGGCCGTAGGGAATACCCCCGACGGCATCCCACACCTGCCTCTGGAACGCCGTGCCTTCGGGATCGAGCGGTATGTTGAACGCGCTGCGCTTCCCGGCGAAGTATTCCTGCAGCTGGTTCGAGGCCTCGTTCGTAAGCTCACTGGGCCTTTCCGCACCTTCGAACGGGTGCGCGCCAAATGCCAGGTGGGTAAGGGCATTGCCGTTCGAGGCAAGCGTGACCCGTCCGACCGGGGTGTTGTAGGTATAGTATGTCGACGCCTGCTGTGCCATGCGCGGATCCTCGCCACTTAAGGAATCCCCATTATACGACAGAGTCCGACGCTTCGGGGCCTTAAGGACCGGGAAACAGGCGCATTGGGCCTTGTGAAGCCAAGGATTCTATGAAAAGCGGTGCCATGCGGCATCTCGGCCGATCCCATACGTTACAATCGGAGGAGCTTTAAGAAAGGTGTGCGCCCTATGTTTGAATCGTTGCAGATATCCCCCTCGATGCTTTCGGCAGACTTCATGCATATGGAGGAAAGCGTCCGCGCCATAGAGGAAGGCGGCGCCTCGTTCGTTCATATCGACGTCATGGACGGCCATTTCGTGCCGAACCTTACCATGGGGGTCCCCTTCGTGGCCCAGCTCAAGAAGGTCACCAAACTTCCGCTCGATGTTCACCTGATGATATCCAACCCGCTTGACCAGCTGCCCTGGTTCCTCGATGCGGGGGCGGATTACGTGACCGTGCATATTGAGGCGCTTGACGGCGCGGCGGGCGAGCCTGCCCGCGCGATCAGGATGATCCGCGACGCCGGGGCGCATCCCGCGCTCACCTGCAAGCCCGATACCCCGGCCTCCGAGCTCTTCCCCTACCTGCCCGAGCTCGACATGGTGCTCGTTATGAGCGTGCACCCCGGCTTCTCCGGGCAATCCTATATCGAGGGCAGCGAACGGAAGGTCGCCGCGCTTGCCGCGCGCGGCAAGGAGGCCAAGGCAGACTTCCTTATCGAGGTCGACGGCGGCATCGACGTGAACACCGCCCCGAAGGTGGTGGCGGCAGGGGCCGATGTGCTGGTGGCCGGTAACGCGGTATTCGGCGCCGAGGATCCTGGCCAGGCCATAGCAGAGCTGAGGCGAGCCGGCAACGCGGCACGCCGGGCCGCGCTCGCGGGGATGAAGGGCGCCCGATGACGGAGCGTGAAATCTACCTCGACTGGGCGGCCACCGCGCCTTTGTGCCATGAGGCCGCCTCGGCCATGGAGCCGTACTTCGTACCCGGCCTGGAAAACCTCGCATACGCCGCGAACGCCAACTCGCTCCACTCATATGGGCGCGCCGCCTTCGCCGCATTGGAGAACGCGCGCGAACAGCTTGCCAAAACGCTTGGGGCCGGCCGTCCCGACGAGGTCATATTCACATCGGGGGCCACAGAATCGAACAACGCGGCCTTGCTGGGGATCGCAGAGGCCCGACGGCAGAAGCTGATACAGGCAGGGAAGGGCGGGCTCACCCCCCATGTGGTCACCACGGAGATCGAGCACGACGCGATCCTTGCGAACATAAGGCACCTCAAGCGCCTCGGCTTTGCCGTCACGTACCTGAAGCCCGACAGGCAGGGGAGCATCACCCCCGGCCAGCTGGCAGACGTATTGACCGAAGAGACGGTGCTCGTCACCATACAGGCTGCCAACTCCGAGGTCGGGACCGTACAGCCCATCCCGGAATTGGCGCGGGTCGCACATGCGCAGGGCGCAAGCTTTCACACCGACGCCGTCCAGGCCATAGGCAAGATCCCGGTGAACCTGAGGGAATGGTGTGTCGATGCCGCCTCCCTTTCAGCACATAAGGTCTGCGGCCCCAAGGGGATCGGGGCGCTCTACCTGAGAACCGGCACGCCCTTCGAGCCGCTCATCCGCGGCGGCGGGCAGGAGCGCGGCTCCCGGTCCGGCACGCAAAACGTCGCCGCTGCCGTCGGGTTCGCGGCGGCCTGCGAGGCCGTCTGCGCGATCCAGCCATCCGAGGCGCCCCGCCTGAAGGGGCTGCGGGACTACCTCTATGCCGAGCTTGCCGTCTTGCCCGGCGTGACGCCGAGCGTCGATACGTCGGCAGAAGGGGCATCCCACCTGCCGAACATCGTCAACGTCTGCGTTGCGGGCTTCGAGAGCGAGACCTTGGTCTTGCGCCTCGACCGGCGCGGTTTCGCCGTGTCAGGCGGCTCGGCCTGCGCGACCCACACGCTTGAGCCGAGCCACGTGCTCAGGGCGCTCGGGATACAAGACGACGTCGCCCTCGGGGCGCTGCGGCTCTCTTTGGGAAGGTACACCACAAATGCAGACATCGAGGCCTTCGTCGAAGCCTTCAAAGCCTGCATATCAGAGTAAAGGGGGCTTTCATGGAATTGGTAAGCATCCATAACCACAGCGGTTTCTGCGGCCATGGCGCAGGGGCCGTCGAGGAATACGTATGCGCAGCTGCGGAGGCGGGGATCACCACGATGGCGATGACCGAGCACTACCCGCTCTCACCCGCCTTCGACGCGAACGAGTACCTCAGCATGCCGATGCGTGCACTCGACGAGTATTCCGCGCAGGTCAACCGGTCACGTGATGCGCATCCGGAAATAGAGGTGCTCCTCGGCTGCGAGTTCGACTGGCTGGGGGAAGACGAGGACCGCGACCTTTCCGCGGTCGACTTCGGCCTTTTCGAGGTGGTCTTGGGCTCGGTGCACTTCATCGACCGATGGGCCTTCGACGACCCCGCATGCAAGGGCAAGTGGGAAGAGCTCGGCGCCGACTATATCTGGAGGCGGTACTTCGAGATATGGTGCGAGGCCGCCTCGTCAGGCCTCCCTTTCGACATCATGTCGCATCCCGACCTTGCCAAGAAGTTCGGCTATTACCCCTCCTTCGACGTGACGGCGCTCTACATACAGGCAGCCGAGGCGGCGGCTTCGGGGGGGCGCATGGTCGAGGTCAACACCTCCGGCAAACACTACGCCTGCAAGGAGATGTTCCCCGCGCCCGCCTTGCTCGAGGCATTCTGCAAGGCAGGGGTACCCTGTACCGTGGGCACCGATGCGCACCAGCCCCATAACGTCGCACGCGGCATTGAGGAGGGCTATCGCCTTATGTACGAATGCGGTTACCGTGAAGTCACGGTACCGACACGCAGCGGGGAGCGCCGGCGCGTTACAATCGGGTAAGCAGAGACTTTGTGCGAAGGAGGATAGGTATGGGAGCAGCGAAGAAGGCAGAAGGCAACGGCACGAGCCTGGCCCAGCGGGCATCGGGACCTCTTTCAAAAAAGACATTCACCATGACCGTGGGGGCGCTCGAGGCGGCCTTGTTGAAGAGGTTCCCGCGTGAGGATGCCGCAGAGGGGGACCATACGGGCCTTCTGGTCGGCGACCCCGCCGCAGCCATCCAAGGCGTCGCGCTCGCCCTCGACCCGACAGTCGAGGCCATACGCGAGGCGCAGGCACGCGGCGCGAACGTCCTCGTCACGCACCATCCTGCGTACCGCGAGGCCCCGGGCTCGTTTCGCCCTGGCGGCTCCGTGGCGCAAGAACCCGGCGCCGGCGTCTGGGCGGCGGTAGAGGGCAAGGTCGCGCTCATGTGCTTCCACACGGCGCTCGATGTAAGCCAGGAGGCATCGAAGGTCTTGCCGGGAATGTTGAAGCTGCAGTTCAAGGGCATAATCGAGCAGATCTCCTCCGACAGGCGCAAAGGGTACGGGCAGCTGAGCACGGTGCGCGGAAGCGATTCCCCCCTCAGCCTCGGCCAGCTTGCGGCGCGCTGCACCTCGGTCTTCGGGAAGCAGCCCCGGGTATGGGGCGATTTGGAGGCCCGGCTCACGAAGGTGGCAACCTGCACAGGGTCGGTAGGCGACCTTCCGGCACGCTGCCTGGAGATGAATGCCGACTGCCTCGTCGGAGGGGAGATCCGCTACCATGACGCGCTCTCGTACTCGCAGGCGGGGCTTGCGGTCATAGAGCTCGGCCACGATATTTCCGAGCTTCCCCTTGTTGCCGTCCTGGCGGCCTCGGTCGAGGCCCAAGGCGTCCCCCAAGAGATGCTGACCATTATCGACCAGGAAGACAACTGGTGCATTCCCGAGACCACAAGGGTCTGACGCCGCTATTTCGACAGGAGTCCGAATTTGTTTGCAGATGAGAATACGCTCGATGCCTTGCTGAAGATGCAAAGCCTTGACCTTGGTATCATGCGGGTGAAGAAGAAGCTTGACGACCTCCCCCAACGGCAGCGCATCGTCGACCTCAGGGCAAAGAAGGCCGCGCTTAAGGAAAAAGAAGGCCAGGTCCTGGAAATGAGGCGATTGGCCGAAAGGGACCTCAGCCGCATCCATGACGAGGATGAGCGCCTGGTTCAAAAGCAGCGTTCCGTCCAGGAAAAGATCGATGCCGCACAAGGGGACTACCGCAGCGTCGAGGCCCATACGAAAGAGCTCGGCGGCATTGCCAAGCGGCGTAACACGCTCGAATGCGACCTTGTCCCCCTGGACGAGAAGCTGGGCGAGATCGGCAAGGTCGCGGCACAGATAGAACAGGCCCTGTCCCAGGTCGATGCCCAGGAGGGAAAGGCGATCGCCTCGTTTCAACAAGAGGGCGGCTCCCTGATGGGCGAAACCGCACAGGCGCAAAAGGCCAGGGACGCGCTTTACGACTCGATCGGGCCGGAATTGCAGAAGCTCTACGATAAGAAGCGCGAGTCGTCAGGCGGCATAGCCGTCGCCCGCCTCGAGGGGGCAAGCTGCTCGGTCTGCCGCACGGTGTTTGAAGAAGGCAAGCTCCTCCACGTCCAAGGGGAGGCACCCCTTTCCGAATGCCCGAACTGCAAGCGTATATTGGTGGTGATGTAGATGGCCGACGCAGTCTTGAACAGCGACGGCGGAAGCCGGGGGAACCCGGGGCCGGCCGGCATCGGGTTCGAGCTCAAAGGGCCCGGCAACGGCATCATCGCGTTCGGCGGCTGGTTCATCGGCCAGGCCACCAACAATGTCGCCGAGTACTCGGCATTGATATGGGGCTTGCAGAACGCGAAGGCGGCAGGGCTCAGGTCGGTCGACGTGCGGGCCGACTCCGAGCTTATCGTCAAGCAGCTGCTGGGAAGCTACAAGGTGAAAAGCGAGGAGCTCAAGCCCTTGTACCTTGAGGCAAAGGCGCTGTTGGCAGGATTCGACCAGTCAAGCATCGCGCATGTCTACCGTGAGGAGAACGGGCGTGCAGACGCCTTGGCCAACGATGCCATGGATGCGATGGATGCGGTCGGCTCGTACCTGGTCCCGTGGGACATAGGCGGCCACGACCTGTTCGCCGCCGAAGGCAACGCCGCCGTGCCAAGCCTTGGGGAACCGGCGTGCACGGCCGGGGACGCCGGGCCGACCATGGAGAGGAACACGCCCTACACCGGCCCCTATGAGCTTTCCGGATCGACGTATGAGCACCAAGGCGGGGTCTATGAGCTGACGGTGAAAGACCACTTCGATGCCGCACACTCGCTCCCGGGATACGACGGGCCATGCCGGTACCTGCATGGCCATACCTGGGATGTGGAGGCCACCCTCGCCGGGGCGCGCCTTGACGAGACCGGCATCCTCTTCGACTTCAAGGCCATAAAGCAGATATTGCATGGCTGCCTGGAGAACTTCGACCACCGCTACATGAACGAGACGCCCCCTTTCGACGCGATCAACCCGACGGCCGAGCATCTTGCGCGCGTGCTCTTCTTCGAGATCGAGCGGCACCTGCCGCCCAGCGTCAGCCTCAAAGAGGTCGCCGTCTGGGAAAGCCCGCAGGCAAAGGTGGCATACCGCCCATAAACACGTGGGTGGGGCAGGCCTTGGGACGGCGGCGGCGGG
>JAVBQH010000088.1:0-7748 GCA_031549175.1 Raoultibacter sp. | reverse complement strand
GCACGGCGGTCTTCAGCTGGGCGGAAGCCATGGGCGCATCATAGGTGATCGCCTTAAGCTGCCTCGTGCCCTCTATGTCGATGGGAAGCGTCTCCTTCCCATCGGGGAGGAAGCGCACCCCCATCTTCATAAGGGGTGCGGTGATGCGCCGCATCGGCCTTTTCTGCAAGGACTCGTCCCCGGTGATGGTCACCTTGATATCCCACGGTGCGAGCACACCCATAAGCAGCCGCGCGGTCGTTCCCGAGTTCCCGCAGTCTATCGGCTCACCAGGGTCTTGGGGCCCGTTGCCTCCCCACCCGGTTATGCCGCCCTTCAGGCTGCCGTCCGGCTGTTTCTCAAGCATGACCTCCGCGCCGAGCTTTTGGACGGCCGCGATCGACGACCGGACGTCGCCCGAGTCGAGGATGCCCGACACGCGGGAGGTTCCCTCGGCCATCGCCGAGAACAGCACTGCGCGGTGTGAGATGCTCTTGTCCCCCGGAACGCGGGTTGTGCCGTGGATCGAGGATGGAAGGGGGTTGATGGTCTTTGTGTTGTCAGTCGACATGAATATGCTCCTTCGGGCTCAAAGGACTGAACGAAACCGAAAAACCGGCGTTGATAAGCTGGCATGACAGCTGACCGACATCGCCTTCGTCGGTCAGGATAAGGCTGAGGACCGCGCTGTCCTCGGTGATGTGGTCTATCTCGATCGATTGGATGTTGCACCCCACCTGCGAGGCTATCGTAGTCACTTCGGCGATCACGCCCGTGCGGTCCTCCATGGGGATGCGCACCTCGAGCAACCTCTCGGTTGACGGGACCCAGGCGGCCGGCAGCGCCCTTCGGGCTGCCGCAGATTCGGCGAGGAGCGCTGTCAGGCCGTCGCGGTCGCCCGCGGCCAAGGCCGCCTCGAAACCTCCGATGATCCTGCCCATCTCGGCGAGGCCGGAGCGGAGCGCCTGCTCGTTGTCGAACGCGATCCCCGACCACAGCTTCGGCGAGCCTGCCGCAATACGTGTGGAGTCCTTGAACCCGCCTGCGGCCAGCCTGAACAAGGCCTGTTGCTCGTCTGCGTGGTGGCATGCCAGCTGCATGAGCGCCGATGCGACAAGGTGGGGCACGTGGCTGACGATGGCGACGGCCTCGTCATGGTCTTCGCGGGGCATGGATATGACCCGTGCCCCGAGGCCGGTGCACAGCTCGTGAAGCTTTTGGAAGTCCGCGGCAGGCGTGTTGCGGTCGGGGCACAGTATCCAGTGGGCGCCCTGGAACAGGTCGGCGCGGGCCCCCTCAATGCCGTTTTTCTCGGATCCGGCCATCGGATGGCCGGGGATATAGGTCTGCATCGGATCGAGCAGTTCTTCGGCGAGCGAGACGATCCTGTTCTTCGTCGAGGCGGTGTCGGTGATGATCCCGTCGAAGCCCCATTGCCTGAGCATGTCGAAGTAGTCCTTCACCACGCCGACCGGAACAGCCAACAAGACAAGGTCGCAGCCATCTTGGACGAACTGCCTGAAAGCCTCGTCGTCGGGGAGCACCGCCTGGTCAACCCATGACCTTTCGCGGCCTGTAAGCAAGGTGTCGGGCAATACGTCGACCCCCAGTATCCGGCAATGCCCGTCTTTCGCCTTGCATGCGGCGGCGAAAGACGCCCCCACAAGGCCAAGCCCGACCACTGCGATATTTCTGATTTGCTCTGACATTTCCCCTAAATACCTCGGTCGTTTTTTTGCCTAAGGGCTTATTCTAGCATTATCAGGCATGCCCGACGCGATTACGTCTTGCAACAGGATCTGTTCTTCTTCCGTTAAGAGGCGCCAGCCTCCTTCTTGAAGGCCTCCCAGGGACAAAGGCCCGAAATCGGTCCTCCTCAGTGCGCAGACCGGATGCCCGACGGCCTCAAACATACGTCTGACCTGGCGTTTACGACCTTCATGCAAGTAGATGGCGACCTCTTGGACGGTCGCTTGCCCTTCAATGCGCATTTCCCCCAACTCGACTCTTGCAGGAAGGGTCATGCCGTCCTCAAGCTCGATTCCCTCTTCAAGCCGGCCTACATCGACGTCTTCGAGCACGCCTTCGATCGTGGCCTCGTACCTTTTTTCCACATGGCGCCTCGGATGCAGGAGCGCATGCCCCAACTCCCCGTCGGTCGAGAAGAGAAGCAGCCCTGTCGTTTCCCCATCGAGGCGTCCGACCGGGTAAAGCCCCGGGTACCGGTCAAGCGGCACGAGCCCGGCGACGCAAGGCCTCCCAAAGGGATCAGTCATGGTGGTAAGGAAGCCGGCGGGCTTGTTGAGCATCAGCGTGACCGGCTTGTCGGATATCCGGTAGACCACGCCGTCGACCGCGACCTCGTCGACGAGGGGGTCGACCTTGCTGCCAAGCTCGGTGACGACCTCTCCGTTGACGGTCACACGGCCGGCGGTCATCAGGTTCTCTGAGCCCCGCCTGCTCGCCGCGCCTGCGCGTGCAAGGAATTTCTGCAGGCGCATCGGGACGATGCGCCCTTCGTCATTCTTCGAATTTGAGCTCATCGAAATTGATCTTTTCCACGGCATCGAGCCCCGAGGCCAGGGCCTCTGCCATAAGGGCCGCCGTGACGCCTTCATGAAGCGCATCGGCGATGTCGTCGGTCAGCCCGCTGCCTTCGGCGGATGCCTGAAGCGCTAAGTCGCCCTCATCTTCCGAGCCTTTGATCTTGTGGGTGATGCTCAGGCGCTCCTGGATGAAGGACCGGGTCTCGTCATCGGGGGCGTATTCCTCGATCGCGGGCAGCTCGTCGGTCGAGCGCAGGCCGAATTTCTCGAGGAAGGTCCGCGTGGTGGCATACAGCGTAGGGTTGCCGGGCGCATCCTCTGTGCCGGCCTCACGTACAAGCCCCTTCTCTATCAGCGAGTTGAGCGGGCTGTCGGAATTCACCCCACGCACTGCGGCGACGTGCGCCCTGGTCACCGGTTGGCCGTAAGCCACGATCGCAAGCGTCTCCATGGCGGCCTGGGATAGGCGCCGCGTGTCCCATGAGATGACGTACTTCTCTATAAGCTCGTGATAGACGGGGTGGGTGAACAGGCGCCAACCGCCGGCGACCTCCCGCAGCTGGATGCCGCGATCCTCGTCCTCGAACTGCGCCCGGAGTTCGACCAGGGCGCATTCCACCTCGCCAGGCTCGACCTCAAGCATGTCGGCCAGGGTAATGGTGCTGACGGCCTCGTCGGTGACGAAGAGCATCGCCTCCAAAGCACCTTTCAACTGGTTTTGCTGTAGACCCGAAAACATCTCTCGCTCTCCTTCTAGCCGCTTTCGCCCTCATGGCCGCCTGCGCCGCCCTCTGTTTTTGGGGGCTTTTCAGCGGCCTCCTCTTCGCCCTCGAAAACCGACGTGATGGCATCGTCTCCCGCAAAGGTCAACTCGCCGCTGCCCTCTATATAGCTGATCTGGATATCGCCGAAGGGGTCCTTCTGCACCAAGCGCACCATCGAGCGTTTGTAGAGCTCGAGGATGGCGAGGAAGGTTACCACGACCAAGGGCTTTGTCGTCTGGTCGTTGACCAGTTCAGAAAAGCTCAGCTCCTTGTTGTTCACGATGCGTTGGTGGATGGCGCGGACGTGTATCTCGACCGGGATCGGCTTGGCGGCGATATGCTCCGCCTCAAGCAGGAACTGGTCTCGGCGCGCAAAGGCCTCTGCGCAGAGCAGGGCAAGCGCATCGAGCGTGACGTTTCTTAGGTAGTCGGGCATCGCATTCAGGAATTGGCGGTCCGGGCCGAAAGGCCTGGCGTGCATGCGCCCCTCCGCCTCGAAGCGTGCATACAATGCGACGGCGGCGTTCTTGTACTTCTTGTATTCGAGCAGCCGGTATACGAGGATGTCGCGTGCCTCGTTCGGCGGTATCTCTTGGAACTCCTCTGCGACGCTGCTCTTCTCCTTCGGGATGAGGCTCGCCGCCTTGATCTCGAGCAGGGTGGATGCAACGAGGAGGAAGTCGCTTGCAACATCGAGGTCGAGCCCGCGCATCCGATTGACCTCGCTGAGGTATTGGTCGGTTATCTCGGTGACCGAGATGGCGCCTATATCGACCTTCTGTCGGCTTACCAGGTAGAGCAGGAGGTCGAAGGGGCCTTCGAAGCTGTCTATGCGGACTTTATAGGACACGGTCTCAATGCGTCCTTACAGGTTGATGTTCAGGGCGTCGCGGCAAAGCGCTATGGTCTCGGCCGCCTTCGGGCGGGCACGGCGGGCGCCGGCGAGCAGCACCTCTTTCGCATACCCGGGCTTCGACGCAAGCTCGGCGCGCCTCTCGCGGAAGGGGGCAAGGTAGTCGGCGATGTCGTCGGCGAACTTCTTCTTGTGGGCAACGCAGCCGCAGGTGGCGTTTCGGCAGCAGTCGTCGAAATCGGCGATGACGCCGGCATCCCCAACCAGTGTATGTATCTGGTGCAACGGGCAGATGTCGGGGTTTCCCGGGTCGGTCTTGAGTTTGCGGGCAGGATCGGTGATGCAGCTCATCGCCTTTTTCCGCAAGGTCTCCTCGTCGTCGGATATGAAGAGCGCGTTCCCGTAGCTTTTCGACATCTTGCGCCCGTCGAGGCCGGGCACGCGGGCGCCTGCCTCTTCGATCAGGGCCGCAGGCTCGACCAAAGGCCCGTTCACCATGTCTTCCCCATCGCCCTTGCCGCCCGGTACGACAACCCCGTAGGTGTAGTTGAAACGGCGGACGATCTCACGGCTGATCTCCAGGTGAGGGAGCTGGTCTTCGCCGACCGGCACATGGGTCGCCCTCATAATGGCGATATCGGCGCACTGCAGCATGGGGTATTGGAAAAAACCCACGTTGCCCAGGTCCTTGTCCTTGATGTTCTCGCGCTGCTCCTTATAGGTGGGGACGCGCTCCAGCCAACTCATAGGCGTGACCATAGAGAAGTATATGTTGAGTTCGGCGATTTCCGGGATGTCTGACTGGCGGTAGATGATCGACTGGCCGGGGTCCATCCCCGCGGCGCACCAATCGAGGACCATCTCCTCGGTATAGCCCAGGATATGCGTCGGGTCCGCCCAGTCGCTTGTAAGCGCATGCCAGTCGGCGACGAAATAATAGACCTCGGGGTAGCTGCTCTGCAGTTTCAGCATGTTTTGCAGGTTGCCGAACCAATGGCCAAGATGCATCTTGCCCGTCGGGCGGTACCCGGTAAGTATGATGTCGCTCGTGTTCTTCGGCATGGCGTGTCCTCGCTTGTTTCTCGCACCAATTCGTTTACATAATAATCCAAGCTGCCCGTGATTTCAGCCGCGATCGGGGCACTGCTCTTCTTTTTAAGGAAAGATCAGGTTGAATATATTTCCGGCAGTGACGCTCAGATAGGCGCTCACAGGGTTGAAGTACACCCCCGAAACCATCTGTATGAGGTAGGGCAGAAGGATTATCACTGCGAAAAAGACCGGCAGGGCGTAACGCTGGATCTTGTAGTACTGCTCGAGGTATTTCCTGGGCAGGATCACCGCGAAGATGCTCGAGCCGTCAAGGGGCGGGATCGGCAGAAGGTTGAAGAACATGAAATAGAGGTTGATGAGGGCAAACATGCTCAAGAAGTAATAGAGGCCCACCAGGAACTCGTTCGTAGCGCCCGTGCTGAGCACAAGCGGGTACACAAGCCAGGCGACTGCCGCCGCAACAAGGGCGAGGGCGAAGTTGGTCAAGGGGCCTGCCAGGCCGACGATCAGGTCGCCTTTGCGCGGATCCTTGAAATAGGACGGGTTGTAGGGCACCGGCTTCGCATAGCCGAACACCGGCAGGTGCATCACCATGAGGATCAGGGGCAGGATCACCGTGCCGAAGGGGTCGATGTGCTTGAGGGGGTTCAGGCTGAGCCTTCCCTGCCTTTTGGCGGTCGGGTCGCCCAGCTTGTAGGCCGCAACGCCATGCATCACCTCGTGGCAGACGATGGCGGGGATGAAGCTCAATATGCTGAAGATTATATAGGTAACTTCGGACATGGTCACCCAGTTTAACCTATACCAATCCGGGGAAGCCCCATGAATGCAAAACTTCATAAGATGCCGCGGCGACCGCGTTCGAGAGGTTGAGGCTGCGCAGGCCGTCGCGCATAGGGATCCGCAGGCACCGGTCGGAAAACCGGCCGAGCACACCGGGGTCGATGCCCCGGCTTTCCCGGCCGAAGACGAGATACGGCTCGTTGCCGTAGGCGACCTCGTGGTAGTGGCGTCCTGCCTGGCCGGTGAAGAAGTAGAGCTCGTGGTTTCCGTGTCTTTCCAAGAAAGCCTCGACGCACGGGTGGCGTACTATCTCGACCTCGTCCCAGTAGTCGAGGCCCGCACGCCCGAGCTGTCTTTCCGTCAGGCGAAACCCCATCGGCTCGACAAGGTGCAGGCGTGCGCCGATGCAGGCGCAGGTCCGTGCGATGTTGCCGGTGTTCTGCGGTATCTCGGGCTCGAAAAGCACGATGTTGACCTGGGACGCCAAAGCTAACCTTCTTCCTGTTGACGTAGCATCTCCTCTTCGAGCTCCTGCGTGAGCGTGAGCCATTCCTCCTCCGCCGAGGCGATACGCTGCTTCAGCCGTGCATGCTCGGCGACGGCATCGCTGCTCTCGGCCTCGTTCATATAGAAGGCCGGGTCTGCCATGAGCGCAAGGAGCTCCCCCATTCGGGCATTGTCACGTTCGAGCTGGGCATCGAGCTCGGAAAGTCGTTTGCGGTGGTGTTTGAGCGCCGCGTAGGCGCGGTTGCGGGCATCGGCCTCGCGCCGCTTCTGCTCCTTGGTCTTCGGGGCGCTGCCCCGCTCGGCCGTGAGCTCTGCCGGCGAGGCGTCGTTTGTGCGGCGGCGGTTGACGGTGACCACGGTCTTTCGCGGCCCTGGGTCCCCCCTCCCGTCGACCATCTCGTCGACCAGGGACTTCGAGCTGGGCGCATCGCCTTCAAGCTGCCCGCTTTTGAAGAGGTAATAGTCGTAGTCGCCGTCATAGCTCTCCACCTTGCCCGGCTGCACCTCAATGATGCGGTTCGCGACCTGCCGGATAAGGTGGCGGTCATGGGTGATGAACAGGATCGTGCCGTCGAATGCCTTGAGTGCCTGTTCAAGGATGTCGGCGCTTGCGATGTCCAGGTGGTTGGTCGGCTCGTCGAGGCACAGGAGCGGGCGTGGTGCGACGAGCATCTTGGCCAGCGCAAGGCGCGACTTCTCACCGCCGGAAAGGACGCTGACCGGCTTATCGACCTCGTCGCCCGTGAATAGGAAGGCACCCAGCAACGACCGCACCTGTGCAATAGTCCAACCAGGGGCTACGCGATCGAGCTCCGCGAAGACCGAGTTGCCTGGATTCAGCTCTTCAAGCTGGTGCTGGGCGTAATAGGTCTTCGTCACATGCACGCCATAGCGGATCTCGCCGGAATCGGGGGCGAGGGCGCCGGCCACCATCTTCAGCAAAGTCGACGTCCCCGCGCCGTTGGGGCCTACGAGCGCTGCCTTCTCCCCTCGGTAGAGGGTCAGGTCGAGGTCGTCGTAGACGGTATGCCCGTCGAAGGCCTTCGCCAGATGGCGTGCCTCGACCACCTTGTCCCCCGTGCGCGGGGGCTGCTTGAAGTTGAAATGCACGGTCTTCTTCTCTTCCGGCAACACGATGCGCTCGATCTTCTCAAGCTTCTTCACGCGGTCTTGGACCTGCTTGGCCTTCGAGGCCTTGTAGCGGAAGCGCTCGACGAAGGCCTCCATATGGGCAACCTCGCTCGCCTGACTTGCCGCGGCGGT
>JAVBQH010000143.1:0-8310 GCA_031549175.1 Raoultibacter sp. | reverse complement strand
CCGCAATATGTGAATAGCTGAGGGCCGCCACGCTGTCCCTGGGGCGCCACACAACCGGCGTGGCGTTTGGTTGGGGGGCGCGAGCCGGTCAGCGGCGGGACGGGGGCGCGACAGAGGGGACAAAAGGGTCTGCCCCCCCTGTCCCGCCGCTGACCCTATTTACTAGCTGGTGCTGGCCTTCTTGAGGCGTTTCTGGTAGGCGCGGACAACCTGTGACAAGGAGAAGCATACAATGAAGTAGATCAAGGCCATCAGGCCGAAGATCATGAATATCTCCGCCGTCGAGTTGTAGTTGTTCATAAGTATCATGCCGCGGCCCATGAGCTCTTGCAGGGCCATGGCGCCCCACAGAAAACTCGTGTCCTTGATGGTGGTCACGAACTGCGACAACAGCGCGGGGATCATGTTCCGCAATGCCTGGGGCAGGATGATCAGCATATAGGTCTGCACCATGGTGAACCCCTGGCTCTTCGCGGCCTCGTATTGCCCGGAAGACACGCTCGCAAGGCCGCCGCGGACGATCTCGGCAACACTCGCACTTGTGAACAGGGTGAATGCGAGCACAGCGGCGCCGATGGGAGGCAGCTGTGCCACGAAGAAGGTGAACATGATCCACAGGAGCAAGGGGGTGTTCTTGAATATCTCGATGTAGACGGTCGCGATTCCCGAAAGCACCCGGTTGTTGATGGCCCGCAGCACCGAGATGAAGGTGCCGAGCACGATGGAGCAGAGGATCGCGAACGCCGATATGAGTATCGTCATGCCGAGCCCCTGCAACAGGAACTGGATATTGACCCAGCTGAACAATCCGTCCATGGCTACCGACCCCCCTTCTTGCGTGCGTCTTTGGAGGAAGCGCCCTTGCGCCGGTGCTTCTCCTTCTGCTTATGCTTGTGGTGCTCGTCTTGTTCCTGTTGGATCTCCCGGCCGATCTCGTTGGCGATGGTCGCCGCACGCTTGCCGGTGATCGGATACTCGGTCGGCGGCTCGCCGTCACACTCGGGGTCGACCAGCACATGCAGGGGATGGCGCGGGGAAGGCGCCGCTGGGGCAGGTGCGATGCCGGTCGTGTCCTGCATGGTCTGCACGCCGGCAGCCAGGCAGTCCGCCGCCGTGTGCCCCGTGATGTCATGGGTGCCCGGCGTTACCTCTACCTGGTCATCGGCAAGTTCTTCCGAGGCGTCCCCGGTGGTGACCTTCCTGTGGCTTCGCGTGCGCCTCTCCAGCCTGAGCGCCAGCCTGGACAAGGGGAAGCATATGATGAAGTAGAGGATCGCGGCAACCACGTAGACCGGCCCGTAATACGAGGTGGATCCTGCGAAGGAATTCGAGAAGTACATCAATTCGCCGCCCGCGATCAGTGCAAGAACAGAGGTGTTCTTCACCAGGTTGGCCGCCTGGACCGCCAAGGGCGGCAAGATGATGCGCATGGCCTGCGGCAAGATGATGGAAAACATCATCTGCCAGTAGCTGAAACCCTGGCTTTTCGCCGCCTCGAACTGCCCGCGGTGGATCGAGCCGATGCCCGAGCGCACGACTTCCGAAATATAGCCGCCATGGTAGATGCCGATCGCGAACACCCCGATGAAGAAGCTGGTCATCGAAAACCCGATCAAGGGGAAGATCGCGTAAAACACGAACACCTGCAAAAGGAGCGGCACGTTTTGCACCACCTCGACATAGGCGCGGGTGATCCCCCGTAGGACGGGCGAGCGCGAGGCGGAGAATATCCCGAAGATGGTGCCTAGGATAAGCGCCAGCACCAAAGCCAAAAGCGAGATGAGCACCGTGGTCCCGAACGCGGCAAGGATATCCGGCCACCTGCTGAAAAGCGACTCCCACTTATAGGGGGCGAATGCGTCAAGCATCGGCAAGCCCCCACTTCTGCCCAAGGCCGTCAAGCGTGCCGTCGGCTTTCATGTCCCCGATTGCGGCATCGATCTGGGATGCCAGCTCGGTATTCGACTTCTTCACGGCCACGCCGTATTCCTGCGGGGCGAACTGCGCGTCGAGCAGCATCGTCGTATCGTCCAGATACCCCATGAGGATCGAACGGTCGACCGAGAAGGCGTCGACGCGCCCTGTTACGAGCGCGATCTTGATCTCGGGATAGGTGGCATACTCGGCGAAGTCCATAGCGACGCCGATATCACGCCCAGCGCTTGTCAACTTGTCGCGCGTCGTGGCGCTGACGGCCACGCCGACCGTCTTCCCATTCAGGTCTGACAGGGCCTTTATCCCGGAATCTGTTTTCACCAGCACGCCGATGTGGTCGGTGAAATAGGGTTGCGAGAAGTTGTAGCTTTTCTTGCGCGCCTCGGTGATGGTGAAGGTGGCGAGCGTCGCATCAAGCGTGTTGTTGTCGAGCATGACGCCGCGCGTGGTGACGTTCACGCCAGTGACCTCCAGGTTTTCAGGGCTTCCTTTCAGGCGTTTCGCAAGCTCGCGCGCGATGTCGACCTCGAACCCTTCTATCTTGCCGGTGGCGGGGTTCTGGTAGCCGAAGTTCGGCACGTCGATCTTGGTGCCGACGCGCAGCACGTTGCTGTTGGCGGCGCATCCGGTAAGGCCGGTGCCGAGCGCCACGCAGCCGGCGGCTAGTGCTGAGAACCGGATGAAGTCGCGGCGCGTGAATGATGTCGAGTGTTTCATGACGGCACCTACAGGATCTTCGAGAGGAAGCTCTTGATGCGAACGTTTTCGGTCTCATCGAAGATGAAGGAGGGGCTTCCCTGTTCGACGACCTGGCCGAGCTCCATGAAGACCACCTTGTCGGCCGCCTCGCGGGCCAAGCCCATCTCGTGGGTGACCATGACGATGGTCATGTTGGTTTCCGCAAGGCCCTTGATGACGTCGAGCACCTCTTGGACCATCTCGGGGTCGAGCGCGCTTGTGGGCTCGTCGAGCAGCATGATCTTGGGGTGCATGTTGAGGGCGCGCGCGATGGCGACGCGTTGCTGCTGTCCGCCGGAGAGCTGGTCGGGGTACTTCTCGATCTTGTCTTCGAGCCCGACGCGTTTGAGGTATTTCCTCCCGGTCTCTTCCGCCTGGTCCTTGTCGACCTTCAGCACCTTGATCGGGGCCAAGGTGACGTTTTCAAGCACGGTCTTATGGGGGTAGAGGTTATAGCTCTGGAAGACCATGGCGGTGACCTTTGCCAGGTCGCGCGGCTTGATCTTCTTGTCAGACAGATCCATGCCGTCGACTATGATCTGGCCGGAGTCGGGGATCTCAAGCTGGTTGATGCAGCGGACGAGCACGCTTTTGCCTGATCCGGAAGGGCCTATGACCACGACCTTCTCGCCTTCGGCGACCTCGACGGAAACCCCCTTCAAGGCCTCGACCTTGCCGAAGCTCTTCTTTATATCACGTACCGATATCATCTCAGCCTACCCCTCTATATACAGCGTGCAAAAGGGTCAGAAACCTTTTGCACGGTTTTTCCCGTTTCCCCAGGGCGCTTATATAACGCCTTTTGAATCCGCTTATTCTATCATTGTCTTGAAATGATGTGTATGACAGCCCGGAAACGATTGGATTGCATGCCGTTTTGGTTGGGCTCAGGCATCGCCACGTGGCGCCCACTTATCCCCCGGCGCTTAGGGCTCTCGGGCAGTCGAGGCGCTTATCCGCCTGCCATCGAGCTTTCGCGCGTCCCCTGCTTTGCCTCGGGCTTGCCTGCCCCCTCGGCTTCGGCCGCCTCCCTTTCCAACACCGGCCCCATCGCGGCGATGGCACATTCGAGCTGCCCGTCATCGGGCTCGTTCGTGGTCAGGTACTGCAGCTGCATGCCCGGCCAGAGTATGACCTTTACCAGGGGGTTGTCGGGGTGGTTGCCCGCCCACTTGACCGTGATCTCGTAGGATATGCCGGCGATCAACGGCAAGAACAGGATGCGTATGGCGATGACCAGGGCAAGCTTCGGTGCGCCATCAGGGATGCCCCAGGCGGCAATCAGCGCATTGAGCGGGAGGACCGTATACACCAGGATGGCGATGATCATCACCATGATTATGAAGGCGGTGCCGCAGCGTACATGCAGACGTGGAAACTGTCGGGCGTTTTCGGGGGTCAGCTCGAGGCCGTGCTCGTAGCAATGGATGGCCTTGTGTTCGGCGCCGTGGTAGCCGAACATGCGCTTGATATCCTTCATGCGCCCCACCAGCCAGAGGTAGAGCACGAACACGAATACGCGCACTATGCCGTCAACGATGTTCCAGACAAGCGGGTTGCCGTCGTATTCTCCGACCAGCAGGTTGGTCAGCAGGGCCGGTGCGATGATGAACAGGGCGGCACCGAGCACCACGCCGAGCACCATGGAGATCGCCATCTCACGTCTGCCGAATTCGGGCTCTCCCCCTTCGGGTGCCGGCCGTTTCGCTTCCTTGTCTCTTTCGGCATCGGCCGCAGCCGGGGCGTCGGCATCAAGGGGCTTTTCGCCTTCGTCGAGGCCGACGACCTCAAGCGAGCGCTGTGCGCCCAACGCATCGATCACCGTGTCGGGACGCCCGAAATCGTCCTTCCAAGAAAAAGTCCCGCCTTCCCCGCTCGAAGGGGCCTGGCTCTTCTGCACGCTGCCGCCGTCTCCCGAACCGAGAAAAGGGGACTGTCCCCTTTTCTCGGGTGGATCTTCCTCGTTGGCGAAGGCATGCTCGCCCGCTATCGAAAGAGCCTTGTACCCGAGCATCAATGACTCGACAAGGGCGCGGCAGCCTCGGACAAGCGGCCAGTACAGCCACTTGTTCTTGCGTTTCCCGGAGGCAAGGCCGTGTTCTTCGACGTAGACCCTGCCGGTTGGCTCACGCACCGCGACCGCCCAGTTGTGCTTACCCCGCATCATCACGCCTTCAAGCAGGGCCTGGCCGCCGACGTGGGTCTTTACCGCGCCATCTTCCTTGAAGGCGCGGTTGAGGTCGCTTGTCTGCCTCTTCTCAGGCAATTCCTAATCCCTCAGCACCTTGGGAAACGGGTCTCCGCAGGTCATCTTGCCTTCGGGGCAGTTTGTCCGGATGCAGGGCGCACCTGCGTCCATAAACACATAGGGCGCGGTCGGCCTCGCCAGGTCGAGCATGCGGTTGCCCAGGTCTTGTATTTCCCATTGGGCGCGGTTGCAGCAGCGCAGCTCGAAGAAATGCAGCAGCTCACGCACGTTCATGGTGATGACGATCTTCGTCTCTGCCGCATTGGGCAGCAGGTAGCGGGCGTCTTCTGCAGGGATCCCGGCATCGAGCAGCTTCTTGTATGCCGAAAGCGCCGCATCGATCGCCTCGTCGAACACGCGGTCGGTCTCTTCACCGGCAGCGACTGTCGCGGGCTTGATCACATTAAGGCCGTCGTTGAACTTCACGTACCGCTGGCTTTGTTGGTTGAAGCTGGCAATGCGGTGGCGTACCAGCTGGTGGGTGAGCGCACGGGAGACCCCATCGACGGCGAAGGTATAGCTTGCGTGCTCAAGCGTGGAGAAGTGGCCGCCTTTCATAACGGTGGCGAGCACGCTTTGCACGCGGTCGTCCGGCATGGTCTCCAGCAGTTCGGCAGCTCCGATCGGCGCATAGCAAAGGCGCGCTGCGGTGGCTATGGCACGCTCTGGATCAGGGGTATGATAGAGGAGTTCGACTTGCATAAGGGCTTCACGCTCCTAATTTCGCATAGACACCCGTTTATATCATCGGTATTATTCTTAGGTATATACTACTAAAAGATGGCGGCTCGTATCACGAAAGGCATCCCATGGGTCAAAATTTCACACCTTCGCTCCTGAACACTGATTGGAATGAGGAATGGAAGCAGCTTCAGAAGAGCCGCCGCAGGGCAGACGATGCCGATTACTGGGACCGGCGGGCGAAGACCTTCGCAACCAAAGACTCCCCCAACAGCTACGTTGACGCCTTCCTGGGCCGGGCGCACATAAAGCCCCGCGATGTGGTGCTCGATATGGGATGTGGGACGGGCGCCTTGAGCATCCCCCTCGGCATGCAGAAGCATCGCGTGATCGCGGCGGACTTCTCGCAGGGGATGCTCGATGTCATGAGCAAGGAGCTTCTGCAACGAAAGATCCTTTGCGTCGAGCCAAAGCTTTTGAGCTGGGAAGACGATTGGGGAAAGCAGGGCCTCGCCAAGGATTCGGTCGATGTCGCCCTGGCTTCGCGCTCGATCGCCACCGCCGACCTCAGGCAGTCGCTTATAAAGCTCCATGACACGGCGCGAAGGCGGGTGTGCATAACACTCACCACCGGCTCTTCCCCACGCTCCGACAACGAGCTCTTGGCAGAGCTGGGGCTGAAGGAGCGCATCGGCCATGACTATCTGTACGCCTTCAACATATTGGTGGGCGAGGGAATCCTCCCCGAGGTGTCCTACATCGAAAGCCTGCGCAAAGATACCTTCGACACGGTTGAGGAGGTCTTCGAGGATTTCGCGCGCATGGTCCGCGACGTCGAGTGCGGTCTGACCCCCAGCGAGCTCGAATCCGCCTTGCTGCGTTTGCGGGAGTGGCTCGAAGACCACAAGATAGGCAATCCGGAGGCCGGCGAGCCTGATGCCAAAGGCATCGCCCAAAAAAAATACTGCCTGGACCGGCCACGCAAGGTGACCTGGGCCTTCATTGCCTGGGACAAGGCATAGCCGAATGAGAAAAAGGGACGGTCACTTTTTCTCATTCGGCTAGGGCATTCATTACTTCCATCCTGGCCGCGTCATCCGGCGAGATTTTCTTTGTTCCCCCCCAGGCCTTTGAGAAGCGCTCTTCAGCCTTGTCATACAGCCATTTGCGCACCACGACCAAGGCATGTCCGTACATGGGGCCTGGACCTGCCTCGAGCAGGGCCACGGCAGAGGTCAGCCCCTTGTCGTGCAAAAGCTCAAGCTGGCCAAGCTCGTCGACGACAAGAAGGCCGGCGTCCGTTGCGCCCTTATGGCAGGCGGCATCTGACAAGGCGTCGAAGTGCTTGTTGAGATGCGCCAGTGCCTTGTCATCGATTTCCCACCCCAGCTTTGCCTGGGCGCTTTGGCTCCCACGGTCGAAAAGACCTTCTTTGACAGCGAGGTCACGGCGCCAGGCAAATGCGATCCTCTCATCCTGGGGGAGCAAGAGGCCTTCGATGCCGAGCTTCTCATATACCGCTTCGCCCGATGTGCGCCCTGCAAACTCCCACATGCCCGGGGCAAGCGCCCCATAGGGGGTCACGCCGTGTCCGCGCAGTTCTTCAACAAGCCCCAGAAGCCACCGGGTCTTCCCGGTTTGAATATCGCCAGTCAAAATATAGAGCATTTCGCACCTTCCCACAGGGCCGTCGTTTATATTATACTGTAAATAGTATTATCCACAATAAGAGATAAGGCCTGCCCTATGGATTGCCCCGAAAAAGACTGCTGTGCCCCTCATCCAGAAAACACCGCCATTTCGTTCCCCGACACCTTCGGCCATGATACTCCGTGGAAGCTCTACAACCACTTGATTGGGGAAATTCCCGAAGATATCCTGGTCACAGACTATTGCCTCGGCACCCATTGGAGCTATATCACTGCGACCTGCGGCATGGGTGTGAGCTTCACCTGCAAAGGCGGCGCGAAGCGACAATACACCATGGATCTGCGGGGGCTTTCCTTGCGCACGGTCGCCGAACTTGCAAAATCGTGGAGTTTCGAGGAGGCGACGCTCGGGGTGGCGGCGCTGAACGCCTGGTATTCCCAGCACGATAAGCTTGACCCGTTGGGGGCACGCTATGATCTCACGCAAGACCTCCCCGATGGCACCATCCGAAAAATGGATGCCTTCGAACTCTACCGTCCCTATATGCGCGGCAAGAAGGTAACGATCATCGGGCATTTCCCCCATGTGGAACGGGTCGCCGAGTATGCCGACCTCACCGTGCTTGAGCGCAACTGCACCCAAGACAACGATACTCCTGATCCCGCCTGCGAATACATCCTCCCTTCCCAGGATTTCGTATTCGCCACGGGGGTGACCATCATCAACAAGACCGCACCTCGTTTACTCGACCTGGCAAAAGACGCATCCTTCATCTTCACCGGGCCAAGCGTCGTGCCCTCTCCCTTCTTGTTCGAGTGGGGCGTTGAGACGCTTGCCGGCAGCGTGGTGGCAGACCCGGAAAAGCTCCAGTTCGCCGTTAAGAGCGGTGCTGGGAAGATGTTCGGGGAGGCTTTGCAGATGTTCTCGCTCTCGAAACCGGATGCATAGGCCATTGCTTGGAAGGCGCTGTTGGAGGCGTCAGGCACACCCGTGGCGAATTCAGGCAGTCTTTATTGATATTCTTGATTGAGATTATATATTTTTTAGTATATTATATG
>JAVBQH010000021.1:0-5477 GCA_031549175.1 Raoultibacter sp. | reverse complement strand
GCCGCCTCAGCCAGGTAGGCGCTCCCGTACTCCAGGCCAAATGAGCTGGGGGTCGAACGAGGCATGCCATTGCTTTGGCTTGCGGCGCCTTGGGTCTTGTCGGAGTCAGACCCCAGCGTCACGGTAGCCGACATGTTCTTGCCGTCGCGGTTGAACTCGATCGACACGCTGTCTCCGGGGTTCTTCGATCGCACGTCGAGCATGAGGTCGCTCGCGGAGGTCACGTCCTGGCCGTCGAATTTGGTGATGATATCGCCCTCTTGGAGGCCGGCGTTCGCGGCGGCACTGCCGGGTTGGACGCCGGTCACATACGCGCCCGAGTTGACCGCCAGGCCGTAGCGCTGCGCAATGGAGCTGTTCACCGTGGTCAAGGTAACACCGAGTTGGGCGTGCGAGGGGGTTTTCCCTTCGATCAGCTGCTGTGCGATGTTGATGGCGTAGTCGACCGGGATGGCGAAGCCTACGCCGGAATAATTGCCCGAATACGAGGTGATCAGCGTATTTATACCGATCAGCTTGCCGTTTGAGTCAACCAGCGCCCCGCCTGAGTTTCCGGGGTTGATAGCGGCGTCAGTTTGGATGAGGTTCGTATAGATCGAGACGCTGCCGCCGGTAGTGCTCGGCTGGACCACTTGGGAACGGCTCGTCGCCGAGACGATGCCCGTTGCGACAGACTGGTCGAGTCCGAAGGGGCTGCCGATGGTCATCACCCATTGGCCGACAATCAGGTTCGAGGAGCTGCCGATCTCTATCGGCGTGAGGCCGGAAGCGTCCTTCGCCTTGATCACAGCAATGTCCGAGGTGGTATCGCTGCCGACGATGTCCGCCGCGTAGGTCTGGTCGCCTATGGTCACCTGAAGGGCCTGGGCCCCTTCGATAACATGGTAGTTCGTAACGATGTATCCGTCTGCAGAAAGGATGACGCCGCTGCCGAGAGCCGTTTCAGACAGCGTGCCCGGATTGCTGTTATACGGGCTTGTGCTCGTCGCAGAGTATACGTCGACGTTCACAACCGAGGGCAGGGCCTTTTGTGCCACCGCCTCGGGCAAGGTCGAATCAGTGTCGGAGGCCGAGATGTTGCTTGACGATGAGGAGCCGAGTACGGTTGCTCCTTTCGAGCCGGTCACGGCGTTGTAAATGCCAAAACCGACAAGCGCGAGCACGCAGGCCAAGGCGGCGCCGGCGAACGCGATCAAGAAGACCTTTGGGCCTGAGGCCGGCTTCTTCTGCGCCCTGGGGGGTGCCGTGTGGTTTTGCGTAGGTGCTTGGCCTGAAGCATGCTGGGCGCGCCCAGGCGCCTCGCTTCCGGCAGAAGCATTGCCGGGGGGCTGCTCTCCAGGTATGCGGCCTTGCGGATGGTTCCCGGGTGGGTATTGCTGGTTAGGGTCTTTCATGATAAGCACTCTCCTTGAAACAGATAAGCCTGGCGTTTCTTACGTAAAAACATTACCATCCCAAGAAAGGCATCGCCGAATTTTCGACACATTTGTAATCTGCGTGTCATCCAACCGCCTCTTTCTATGAATCATCACCACAATATCGGGCGGTATTCGGCGTACACCGCGTTTTAAAATTACAAATAAAGCACGTAACGGGTTTGACGGTTTCAAGCGGCGCTATACTTATGGCAATGATCGGGCGTGCAGGCATGGCCTGCCGTGCGTTTTTTCGCTTATAGGAGGATATGTGTCGTCTCAATCTCAGCCCCTGCACTATGAGGCCCGCGGTTTCAAGGCGCTTTACGTACGGGCCCTTCTGAGGTTCCTTCCCCACCTCATCAATGTCTTTCGCAGGTTCAACAAAGATATCCAGGCCGAGATCGACTACCTGCCGGTTCCCTACGTCTTCATGCTGCGCGTCGAAGGCAGCCACGTGGCCGGCGTCTACCGTACCTGCCACTGCGGGTCATTTCATCGCGTGCCGCCTGAACGCTGGGCAAGCGACGTCGAACCGGGAAGTGGCCGTCCGAGCTCCCAAAAGGGCATGGTTTCCATCGACTACGTCATTGCCTTTCGTTCCCTTGACTATGCTTTCTCCCTGTTCTCTGGCGAGAAATCCCTCAAACAGGCCTTGGCTGAGCGCAGCTTCACCACCCGTGGGCCAAACGATACCGGCATCGCGCTTACCTATTTGTTCACCGCGCTGCTTCGCACGTTCTTTTTCTGGCGCGACCCCTACAAGCGCGCCAGACACCCCGAGACGGCAGGCTAGGAGAAACCATGCAGGGCTTTGAATTCCAGTGTCCGACCAAGATCGTCTGCGGGAAGGGCTCGATTGAAAAGATTGCGGGCGAGCTTGCCAGCCTCCAGGTAAGCCACCCGTTGGTCATCACCGACCAAGGCTTGGTAAAACTCGGTCTTGCCGATGTGCTCTTCAATGTGCTGAAGAGGAAGGGCCTTGCCTTCGACGTGTTCGACCAGGTGCCACCTGACTCTTCGCTGGAAATCGTCAACGCGGTCGCCTCCCTTTACTCTGAGCGCGGCTGTGACGGCCTCATCGCCCTTGGCGGCGGGTCGGTCATCGACACCACGAAGGGGGCTGCCGCCTCGCTTTCCAACAAGGGCGTCGACTTCGCCACCTTGCAGGGCTCCGAGATCCTGACGCGCGACCTGCCGCCCTTGGTCGCCCTCCCCACCACAGCCGGCACCGGCAGCGAGGTTACCCTGGTGGCAGTCGTTGCCGACAGGGAAAAGGAGGTCAAGCTCAGCTTCACATCCTACAAGCTGGTGCCTCATACCGCCATTCTCGATCCTGCGCTCACCCAGACCCTGCCTCCGCGGCTCACCGCCACCACCGGCATGGACGCGCTCACCCATGCAGTCGAGGCCTACACCTCTATCCAGAAGAACCCCGTGAGCGATGCATTCGCCCGTTCAGCCATCCGCTTGGTCTGCCCCAACATAGTCAAGGCCTGCGAACAGGCTGACGACGCCGACGCGCGGACCGCCCTTGCCCTGGGCTCGCTGATGGCCGGCGCCGCCTTCAGCAACGCCATGGTGGGGATCGTCCATGCCATCGGGCATTCGCTTGGCGGGCTTTGCCACATCCCCCACGGACAGGCCATGATGGTGCTGCTGCCGCATTGCATCGCCTACAACATTGCGCACGGATACCATACCGGGCTCTATGGCGAGCTGCTGCGCGAGGCGGATGAGGGCCGCTACCTCGCATCCGGGCCAGGTGAGCGCGACGGGGAGTTCCTCCTTCTGGTCAAGTCGATGAACGAGCTTTTCAACGAACGCTATGACGTACCCATCCGGTTGGGCGAATTGGGCGTGGACCGCAAAGATCTGGAAGCGGTTGCCAGGCAGGCCCGCTATGACGGTGCCGCCCTTTACAATGAAAGCGAGGTCTCCGTTGCTGCCGCCCTGGAGATCCTCGAGGCTGCCTATTAACGGACCAATGTGAAAAAGGGACGTTCACTTTTTCTCATTTTCTCAAGGCTTAAGTACGGTTGACGGTATGACGGAATCGAAATGAGAAAAAGCGGGCGTCCCTTTTTCTCATCCTGGAGGTGCATGATGAATGTCCCAATACCTGAATACACGGGCATAACCGATGTCGAGGCTGCCGCAGGGAGAATGCGTGAGTTCTTCGTGGCCGGCACCACCCTGCCGCTTGATTACCGCCGCCAGGCACTCGTGAGCCTGAAGGCCTATTTGAAGGAGCATGAGGACGAGCTGCTTGACTGCCTGCACGAGGACCTGGGGAAGGCCCACTTCGAAGGGTATGCCACCGAGCTCGGCATCGTCTATGAGGAGATCAACACCTGCCTGAAGAAGATGGGCTCGTGGGCGCGCCCGCGTCGCGTGCCCACCCCCCTCGTGCATTTTCACTCACGTTCTAAGGTCTATCCGAGCCCGTTCGGGGTGCTCCTGGTCCTCTCGCCCTGGAACTACCCTGTTCAGCTTGCTTTGGTTCCCCTGGTCGACGCCATTGCGGCAGGCAATTGCGTGGCTTTGAAGCCCTCCCGCACCTCGAAGGCGACCGGCGCCTTCCTGGTGCGCATGCTCACCGAGCTCTATCCGCCTGAATACGTCTGCGCCTTCCCCGGCTCCGGCGACATGAACAACTGGCTGCTGGAAGTGCAGTGGGACCATATCTGCTTTACCGGCAGCCCCCAGATCGGCCATACCATCATGGAGGCCGCCGCGAAACACCTGACGCCCGTCACGCTCGAGCTCGGGGGGAAAAGCCCCTGCATCGTAGACGCGAGCGCCAACATCGTGCGTGCGGCACAACGAATCGCCTGGGGCAAGGGCATCAACACCGGGCAGACCTGCGTCGCGCCCGACTATCTCCTGGTCCATGAAAGCGTAGCCGACGACCTGGTCTCCCAACTGGATGCCTGCTTCCACCAGTATTACGGAACGGACATCCTTGCCTGCGAGGAATGGCCGCATATCATCAACCGGCATCATTTCGACCGGTTGAACGGGCTGATCGCAAACCTCAACCCACGCGCGAGGATCGCCTTCGGCGGGGGCAGCGACGAGGCGAGCCTGCGCATCGAGCCCACCTGCCTGACCGGGATCACCCTGGAAGATCCGGTGATGAAGGAGGAGATTTTCGGCCCTATCCTGCCCATCCTCACCTTCCAGACGCTTGACGAGGCCTTCGCCATCGTCCGGACCTTCGAGAAGCCGCTCGCCACCTACGTGTTCGCCGAAGACAAAGCCGTGCCCCGTCGGGTCATCCGCGAGCTGCCCTTCGGTGGCGCGACGATCAACGATGTGGTCGTACATCTGGCCAACAACCATATGGGCTTCGGGGGCATAGGGAACTCCGGCATGGGCGCCTACCACGGCAAGGTGGGGTTCGACCGCTTCACCCACTTCAAGTCGACGCTCACGAAAGGGACCTGGATCGAGGTACCAGTCCGCGTGCCGCCTTTCGGCGACAAGTTGAAGCTTCTCCGCAAGCTCATGCGCTGAAGACGGCGTGCAAGGGGGGTCCGGCTGCCTACAGGCCGATGCCGACCGTCATGTGCATCATGTAAAAACAGAAGCGCAGGATGAATATCCCGCACAAGACCAGGACGCAGGCGATGACGCCTTGGGGAAACGTCGGCGGAATCCCCTTCAAGAGCGGACGCAGATAGACGAGCGCCGCAAGCACCACGAGCACGGCGTAAAGCACGATTGCCCCGCCATAGAAAGGTACGAGCTCGGAAGCGGTCAGGAAGGCATTGCTGATCGAAGCAAGCGAGAGGCTTTGCATGAGCAGCACGACGAGGCTCACGCAAAAGGCGATGCCAGCGATCAGGCAGAACACACGTCCGAACCTGCTGGTTACGACCGATTCCGCCCTGGCAACTTGCAGGCTGAAGAGCGCCAGGAAAGGCCCTCCTACAAGCGCATTCAGCCAAAGCCCGAGCGGCACGTATGCGGAGTCCCACGAGATGATGGTCTCGACCGCATATGCGAGGGCTATTGTTGTGATGAAGACCACCCCTGCAACGATGATCGCCGCCATCC
>JAVBQH010000058.1:0-8972 GCA_031549175.1 Raoultibacter sp. | reverse complement strand
CGGGTGCTGTCAATTCTGGTACGGCAGAGAATTCGTGGGTCCCGGTCTCTTATACCTTCTACCCCCAAGGATCTTTCCCGATGGGCAAAACTTTTGCCGATGTCACGATGGTGAAGTTCGTGGCAGCTGCACCCATCGACGCCGATGCGAGCGGAGTGACCACCTTCCAAGTATCGGTAAACGCCGATGCGACGCTTGGCAAACAGAACTTCTGGAGAAGCTATCAAAAAGGTTGGCGTGAGGCCGACGGTACTGGAACCTGGGTCTACGGATCGGTTGTAGCGGCCGAGCCCACCAAAGCCGGCGTGCTCGGCATGGTGTTCAACGATGCCAACGCAAATGGCATAAAAGACGCCGGCGAGACTTTTACCAACCCTGGAGGCAAAGTAACGGCGATCCTGACGGAGAAGAACGGCGGCATCCCACCATTGCCTATGACGGTGAACACCGATGGCAGCTTCGCCTCGCTTGTCGGCGGTATCCCTTATAACCTGAAGGTCGGCGAATATGTGGTGACCATCAACAACGCCGATGCGACTATGGGCTTCACTACCACTACGCCAGGCACCCATTCGAATGGTACGAACTGGAATATGGATATCCCTCAGGCCAACGTGGCAACAAACCACAGTAGCGCCACCTATGAAATCAGCGTGACTACCGGCTCCCCCCTTTCGAACGAATACGTGGGCGTTGGCCTGAAGTCGGCATCCACGGTAACCTACGCTGCCGGTACCGGCCTCATCAACTGGGCCTCACCGAATCCGGCAGAATACGTCAATTACAACAATACCCCCAGGAACGCACCGACCATTGATGCCTCAATCACACAAACGGGGTATAATCCGACAACCCAGATGTGGAAGCTTGACAAGAACGTCCAACTGACCGATGGCACGAATATCTCAGCTGGCACCACGCTTACTCGCGCACAGCTCTATCAGGTAAAAGTTGTTGAGAATCTAGTGGCTACCGTATCTCTAAGCCCCTTTACCTACACGGTTGCAGTGAGTGTGGTAGACAACAATGGCGGTAGTGCAAGCACAAATCCCACGACGGTTAACTACAATGCTTCATCTTTGGTCTCGACCACAGCGACTGTAGGCTACGAGCTTGACTATATCAAAGTGAACGGGACTGCGGTCAGTGTGGCAAGTGGTGGCACCTACGCCATAAACAACATCACTGCCAACCAAAGCGTGGAGGTCAAGTTTAAGCCCCTGATCTACAAGATAAACTACAATCTTGATGGCGGAAGTGTGGGCACGGCAAATCCAGTAACCTATACAATTGAAACAGCGCAGTTCACACTTAACAATCCAACCAAAACAGGCTATTCTTTTGCAGGTTGGACAGGCACTGGCCTTGGTACGATGCCGCCTTATACCACGACGGTCATGGTGGGCCCTGCTGCTACCGGCGACCGCGACTACACAGCGCACTGGTCGGCAAACAACAACACCGCCTACAAGGTCGAGCACTATTGGAAATTGGCGAATGGCACATACGCAGTCCACGAGACGGAGAACAAGATCGGCACCACAGGGGCAGCAGTCACCGCTACCGCCAAGACCTACGACTACTATACCGAGAACACGAGCTATAGCGGTCGGATTCCAAACGGAAACATCGCCGGTGACGGCACCCTCGTGCTGAAGCTCTACTACGACAAGACGATCTTCGACCTGACCTTCGACAGCCAAGGCGCTGACCAGGCCATGATGCTCGACGCGCTCAGCTTGAGAGTACCCCAGGACGCGGCTGTCACATCTGTTTCGGGTTTCCCCTCGCAGCCTCCGACCAAGGCCGGCCATGTGTTCCGCGGTTGGCAGATGCCGGATAGCAGCTGGGTGACGAGCACGACCAGGATGCCCCCTAACGACCTGAAGCTTACTGCCGTATGGGAGCGCGGAACGGTGGTCACAGCTGGCAAGGTCACCATTGTGGCAAGCGGCTTCATCATGTCGATATCTGATGCGCAGGCACATCAGGCAAAAAGCTCATCGGCTCAATTTACAGAACTCGTCTCACGCGGTTTGGCTAAAGCATGGTGGACTGAAAGTAGGATGGATGTTCCTATTGAAGCGGTTGACGTCTACCCCTCTTCGGGCAACGGTAAAAGTATTGATGCCATTACCGGAGATTACAATGTCACCTACTATGCGGGAACCGGCGCAGACGAGGCGTCGGTAAAAGTGGTTGCCTCGGTCTTTGATTCTGCAGGTAACAAAGCAGGTATTGGCGGCAATAACTTCTCATACAACGTCAAGGGCGGAGCGCTTTCTGAGGCTATGGTTCGCAGTTTAGGTAAAGTGGCCGTTTATGACCAGTGGGGGAACAAAACGTCCGAGCTGGCACGAGTCAATCAAGATGATCTCGCGGTAATCAACTCCGCAATCACCGCCGAGCAAACGGGGAACGTGTCGGTTCGGTTTACCAATGCAGCGAGCGACACGGTAGCGATAGTCATCACCCTTGTCAAAGATTCCGACGTTCCTGGCAGCGGCGGAGGGAACGGCGGTGGCTCTACGAGTTATTATTACAGCAGTCCTGCGGTATATACCATTTTGTCTCCAGTTGTCGAGACGCTTTCAACTGTGGCGCAGCCCTTCACCGGCTCAACGATCGGCGACAACACCACGCCGCTGCAAGAGAGCCACGGTGTCTGCTGGGTGCACATCTACATGGTCCTCGGCATCATCATCACCGCCATCTACACGGTCTGCGTGGCCATTCGCAGGGTCAGGTTCACGAACAGCCTGAGGGCTTCCGAGGATAACTTCCTCGGCGGCCCGGGCGCCCCGACCCCCTACTACGGCAGCCAGGATTTCGACCGCCCTATGACGCAAGGAACAGGGGTCTAACATGAAAATCGGAAACTGGATTTTTTACAGCCTGGCCGCGATTGTCTCAGTGCTATTGTTGGCAGCATGGTACCTGCTGGGGCTTAACCATGTGGATGAGCCGCTTGATCTGGTAGTATCGATTATCTGGTGGGTGGTGATCGCCTTGGGCATCGTTATCATCTTCCAGGTGGAGAAAAGGCGCAAGGAAAGGATCCGTACGGTGTACGTGGCCGACGACCTTCTGTTCAACAGCGAGAAGGGAACGGTTTCCTACGAAGAACAGGCCTCTTTGTCCGGCGAGATCAAGCGGGTTCTCAACAGCCTTGACTACAGCTTCGAGCGTCACGAGATGCCGAACAGCCAGGCGTTTTCCTTCAAGGTGCGGACGTCGCGCCTCAACGGCCAGGAATGGGAAGGCGATGTGGTCGATTCCGCAACCCGGCAGACGCGCCCGTTTGCAAACAGGGAGGAACTGATGAGGATCATCGGATAGGTTCCGACTGAAAACTCGTCTTACCGGCCACACTCCTCTTAGGCTGGTGCGGGATGCGGCAAAGCGAACCGAGCTTTGTCGCATCCTTTCTTTTGCACGCAGACTTGAGAGGGTATACTTGCGGTACCTGCTGTGTGAGAGCTACCCGAGAAAAGGGGACAGTCCCCTTTTCTCGGGTTGGAAGGAGCGATCGATGCGTTTTGTTTCTTGGAATGTGAATGGCTTACGGGCGGCTGTCAAAAAGGGCTTCGAGGAATCCTTTACTCAGCTCAACGCCGATATCTTTGCGCTGCAAGAGACAAAACTCCAGGAAGGCCAGATCGAGCTCGATATGCCTGGCTACCATGACTATTGGAGCTATGCCGAAAAGAAGGGCTATTCCGGCACCGCGGTGTTCTCGCGGCAGGAGCCGCTGCAGGTTATCAATGGGCTTGGAATGCCCTATCTCGACACAGAGGGCCGTGTTTGCGCACTCGAGCTGCCGAAGCTCTGGTTCGTAAACGTATACACGCCCAATGCCCAACCAGAGCTTGCGCGGATCAACCACCGTATGGAATGGGACGACGCCTTCCGCGAATTCTGCCAGGGGTTGGAGGCGGGAAGCCTGCCTCAGGGAGCCGAGGCCGCGCAGCCGAAGCCTGTGGTGATGTGCGGCGATTTCAATGTCGCCCACAACGAGATCGACCTGAAGAACCCCGGGCCCAACCGTGGGCACGCGGGTTTCTCGGACGAGGAGCGCGGCAAGTTCACCCAGCTGGTCGAGGCTGGCTTCACCGACACCTTCCGCCACCTGTACCCCGATATGACGGGCGCGTATTCGTGGTGGAGCTTCCGGAGCAATGCGCGCGCCAACAACACGGGCTGGCGCATCGACTATTTCCTAGTAAGCCGGTCCTTAGTCCCGTGCATCGAAAGCGCGTCGATCTTCAGCGAGGTCATGGGAAGCGACCACTGCCCGGTAGCCCTAGAACTCAACATCTAAAGCGCACGTCCTGCAAGGATGGTTGGCCCACGTGCGTCTATTGGTTGACCTGGTGGATCCAATCGACCAGGTCGTGCAGGACCTCATCAGAGACGTGGCGGGGCTCTTTGTATTCCTTGCGAAACCCGCGGATGCCCTCGCCTGAAGATTGCATGAACAGGTGGTTCAGCCCTGGGTAGAGCTTGAACGTTGCACGCGGGTTGCCTTGGCATATTTCCTTGTACTGCGCGAAGTCGAGGTCCCAGAGAACCTGGAAGTCATCCTCACCCTGCATAAAGAGCAACGGCTTGGTCGTCTCTTTTAGATATCCGGATACGGGGTGGTCTTCCATTTCCTTGAAATACCAGGCATAGGTCTTGCTGATGATCTTTGTCGACTTCGCCTCTTCCTCGGTCATGGTCTTCATGGCCTGGAACTTCGCTTCGAGTTTTGCAACCTGCCGTTGTGCGATCTTGCGCATGATGAACCCGAGGTCGGCGACGGCCATGTCGTTTTGGGACATGATGACCTCGCCCAAGGTGCGGGGTGTGCCCGCCATGATAACAAGGCCGGCGAAATCCCCGCCTTCGGCATCGATGCGGGGCGCAAGCATGCCGCCCATGCTGTGGCCCACAAGGAAGACCCGGCCGCTATCGATATCCCCATGTTCTTTAAGCAGTTGGCCAGCTCCTATGGCATCTTCGATAACCTCTTCTTCGACGGTCATGTCGCGCAGGTCCGCATGCTTGTAGTGGTCTTTATAGGCGTAGGTGCGCTTGTCGTAGCGAAGCGTCGCAATGCCGTGGGCGCACAAGTACTCGGCGATATCCTTGAACGGCTTGTTCTGCATGATCGTCTCGTCGCGGTCGTGGGCTCCAGAACCGTGCACCAGCACGACACCCGGTACGGCCCCTTCTCGGTTCTCCGGAAGAGAAAGCGTGCCAGGAAGCTCGAAGGCGGTGCCTTTCCCCAAGGTGATCTGGATATCCATAGCGTGTCCTTTACATGAGGCCGTCGAAATCCATCTGTTCTACCTATAGTATAACAAAAAATGCGGCATCTGGCTGGAGCGTGTGGTGGGGTCGAGGTTATTGTGGGTCTGGGGTGGGACAGTGGGGACAGACCTTTTTGTCCCACCCCTGGCCAGATACCCCCTGTCCCAAAGCCCGATCCCCCGTTTGGTTTGCGCATTGTCTATGTTCGGAATCCGGCCGCATCGGCCGCTGGGAAGAAATGCTATCATTTAATCAATTATCAAAGTGAGCACAGGCTGCCTTTTCGCCAGCCGAATACAAGAGGGCAATCGATGGATACAGCAAAAATTGAACAGGGCGTGCGCCTCATCCTTGAAGGCATTGGGGAAGACCCCGATCGGGAAGGCCTGGAGAAGACACCCCTGCGCGTTGCGAAGATGTACGAAGAGATATTCTCCGGCATGACGGAAGACCCTTCGCAGCACTTCGAGGTGACCTTCGACGAACATCATGAGGAAATGGTGCTCGTGCGCGACATCCCCTTTTACTCGATGTGCGAGCATCACCTCGTGCCCTTTTTCGGCATGGCCCACGTTGCCTACATCCCGGCGGTAAACGGGCGGATCTGCGGCCTATCGAAGCTGGCGCGCCTGGTAGACGCCTTCGCACGGCGCCCTCAGGTCCAAGAACGCCTGACCTCGCAGATCGCGGATACCTTGATCGAGCACCTGGAGCCGCAGGGGGTCATCGTCGTGCTGGAGGCCGAGCACATGTGCATGAGCATGCGCGGCACGAAGAAGCCCGGGGCGAAGACCACGACCAGCGCGGTCCGCGGCCTGTTCGAACGCAGCCAAGCCACGCGTTCCGAGGCGCTTTCGCTCATCTTCGCGCGGTCATAAGGCCTGTATACGAACAAATGTTTCACGTGAAACATAGGCACAAACACGGAACATAAGGCAGCCCGGCCGCCTTCACCGCAAGAGCAAAATTACTGTTTGAGAGAGAGGGACATCACGATATGAAGTGCGTCATCACGGTTTTGGGAAAAGACAGGAGCGGCATCGTTGCCGCGGTTTCGACGGCGCTTGCCGAAGAAGGGGCCAACATCGACGACATCAGGCAGACGACGCTCGACGAGATATTCTCGATGACGATGCTCGTAACCCTGGATACCGCAGTTTCGGAGTTCAACACGGTGCAGGAAAAGCTGACCGCGGTCGGCGAAGAGATCGGTATGCAGATCATCATCCAACGCGAGGACGTCTTCCAATATATGTACAAGGTGTAGGTGCTCGGGGTCTTCGAATCGCCGAACGATCCGGCCGGTCAAAAAGTGAGGTAGTTGCTTGTTTTACACAGCGCGAAGGACACTTCCGGCAAGCCGTAGTGGTAGAATAGCGGAAGCAAAGTTTTTGCCACTTCAACTCAAATATTTCAGGACCTGTGCTTCGAGACGCTTTGTTTGACAGGATGGTGGCGTGACCAAAATCTATTCGTATACACAACCCGTTCAGGCCGATCTTGTCGACGCGTTCTGCGTGCTGCAAAAGGGCTTCACAGACCAATTTGTGTACTACGACAAGCATGCCCCCGTGCGCTATCTGGGTCTGGGGCGCTGCATCGCGCTGCCGGCACTGCGCGAGGCGGAATACATCACCCAGGGCGAAGCCGCCGAGCCGCCCGTCTTCTTTTCCTTCAACCGGTTCGATGCGCAAAATCCGAAGCCGGTCGGCCCTCTTTTTGAAGCGTTTCCCCAGGTCGCACTCATGCTTCCTGAGATTGTCCTCATCGAGAATGAAAACGGATGCTTTCTGCAGGTCAACAGCTTGGGGCCTGTGTACCCCGGACGGGTTGAGCGTTTCGCGCGCCATGTCGCCGAAGCACCCGCGCGCTCACGTGCGTCGGTCCCCTTCACGCTCGAGCCCGACTCCCGCGAGGCGTGGGAGAAGTCGGTCGCGTCTGGCCTGGCTGCGATCGAAGGAGGGCGCGTGGATAAGGTCGTGCTCTCGCGGCGCCAGAAGCTCACGGCCGGGCAGGTGTTCTCCTCGAAGGATCTGCTGGTAAACCTCATCGACGGGCCGGCGCGGGGGACCGTGATCCTGTACCGCTACGGGGATGTGTTCTTCTGCGGCTGCACGCCAGAGCTGCTCATCCGGAAGCACGGCACCCAGGTCGAAAGCATGTGCCTGGCGGGTACCATCGGGGTGGGGGATACGGAAGAGGAGCGCGCGCGCCTAGCCGAAGAGCTTCTCCACGACGGCAAGAATCTGAAGGAACACGCCTTCGTCGTCGATTTCGTGCGCGAGGTCTTCCGCCGCAACTGCCACAACGTGGAGATCGGCGAACACCCGACCATCCTTTCGCTTCAGCACGTCCAGCACCTCTATACCCCCGCCCGCGCGGAGGTTCTTGAAGGAAAAACCTTGATGGGAATGATGGGGCAGCTTCATCCAACGCCCGCTTTGTCGGGCACGCCCGTCGGCGAGGCCTTGATGCTTATCCGCTCGATAGAGGGGTACAACCGCGGCTTCTTTGGAGGTGCCGTCGGCTATGTCGACGGCGACGGTAACGGGGAGTTCTCGGTGGGTCTGCGCACCGGCGTCTTCGACGGGGAGATCGGCTGGGTCTATGCCGGCTGTGGCATCGTCGAAGGCAGCAATGCCGCCTCGGAGTTCGACGAGATCGACCTCAAGCTGAAGACCATCCTCAGTGCGTTCGACGGCAAGGCGGAGCCCCATGAGTGAGTCCTGCCCGGGCACGAGTCCCTCTTCTCCCGATACCGGAAACATGGCAGAGGCCTTGTCGCAGGAGCCCGCGCGCAAGACGGCTCTGTTCATCTCGGCGTTCTTCGACGAGCTCGTGCAATGCGGCGTGCAGGAAGTGGTGATCAGCCCCGGGTCGCGCTCGACCCCTTTGGCCATGGTTGCCTACGAAAGCCCCTTGCGCGTATACGTCGACATCGACGAGCGCGGTGCCGCCTTCTTCGCCTCGGGGCTTGCGAAGGCAAGCGACCGCCCTGTTGCGGTGATCTGCACCTCAGGCACTGCGGTGGCAAACCTCTACCCTGCGATACTCGAAGCGGAATGCTCCCGCGTCCCCTTGATCGTGCTCACCGGCGACCGGCCGCCGCGGCTGCAGAACCTCGGCGCCCCCCAAACCTGTGACCAGCTGAAAATCTTCGGCGACCACGTGCGCCACTTCCAACAGATGCCGCTGCCCGGCTGCTCGGGGAAAGAGATCGCCTTCGCGCGGCAGATGGCGCTTGTGGCGTATGCCGAATCCGCCGGGACGGCCGCGGGGTTTGCACATAGGGGGGAGGAAGCCCCGGCAGGCTCGCGACGCCTCTGCATGGGGAATGCCGGCCCCGTCCACTTCAACTTCCCGTTTGAAGAGCCCTTGAAGCCGGACCTGTCCGACGAGGCACTTTTCTCGATAGGAAGGCGCGTGCGTGAGATGCAGTATAAGCCGCTGGTCGGTGCTGCAGGGTTTATGGACAGCGCCGATGCGGAAGAGCTCGGCCGGCTGATCGGCTCGAAGCGCTGCCTCGTGTTGTGCGGGGAGGGCAGTGCCGCAGACCAGGAAGAGGCGCACGCCTTGCTTGCCTGGTCGCGTGAGAGGCAGCTCCCCCTGCTTGCCGACCCGTTGAGCGGCCTGCGCAGCTACGACGACCCGCTGGTGATCGACGGCTACGACGCGGT
>JAVBQH010000097.1:0-15318 GCA_031549175.1 Raoultibacter sp. | reverse complement strand
ATATCCAGTTGGTATGGCATGAATTTCGTGAACATGCCCGAGCTTGACTGGCCGTATTCCTATTATGTGGTGATCGCGGTCTGCATCGTCTTGGTGATCGTACAGTTGGTCTTCTTCAAGAAGAGAAAATGGCTTTGACCTGCGTGAGGTAAGGATGTTGGCATAAAAAGGCCGCCCGGCAGCAACGTCGCCGGGCGGCTTCATCACGTCGGTCCTTGCTATTCGACAGTCTTGACGTTGACGCTCATGATCCTGCCTTGGAAACGGCTGGTCTTGATGGAGTACTCTTCGGTGACGGGCGTGCTGACCTGGTGGCCGACATCCACAGTCTCATCGAAGGACCACTGGTTCGGGATGGTCTTTTCCACACGGCCTTCGGCCACCTTCTCGTTGTTGACGAAGAGCGTCGCAAGGCCGCCCTTGCCAAGCCCCCCGCCGTCGTATACGAACTCGAGCCTGACCTGGTTGCGTTCATCTGTGAAAGGCTTGTCCGACTTGACGTAGTAGTAGTTCTGCTTCACGTAGTTGTAGCAGAAGCAGGGCTTCGCGTCTTTCACATAGAGCGACATGCCGCCGAAGCGCCCGCCGATGGCGAAGATGACGCCGTCGGTGTGGCCGTCTGCCACCTCAACCTCTGCGGTAAGGGTGAACGAGCGGTTCTTCACGTCGATGAACGCCAAGTTCGGGATGGTCATGCCGTCGTAGACCGTAACGTCGTTCCTGTTGCCGAAGGCGGTGGGCCGTCCGGCGACCTCGGGAACCATTATTACCGACGTCCTGGTCTCCATCGGGAAGACGTTGTGCTTGAGGCCCTCCTCGAAAAAGACCTTCCTCAGCTCCTCCACCTTCTCTGGCATCTGCGCGGCCAGGTCGGTGCTCATGCTGAAGTCCTCTTCCACATTGTAGAGCTCCCAGGGGGCATCCTTCGTCCGCTCGTGCAGCGGCGTGTGCTCGAAGGGTGTCTTGTCCACGACACCCGCGAACCAGCCGTCATGGTAGACGCCGAAGTTGGTGAATACGTTGAAGTACTGGGTCTTGCGCTGGCCCTTGGCAGTTTTGTCATCCATCGCGTACTTCATGCTGAGGCCTTCCATAGGGCGCTGATCGACCCCGTCGACCTCGGAGGGGATCGGGATGCCGCAGAGCTCGTAGACCGTAGGCGCTACGTCGATGACGTGGTGGAACTGGTTGTGCACCTCGCCTGTTCCCTGGTATTTGGCCGGGTAGTGCGCGATCATGCCGTTGCGGGTGCCGCCGAAGTTAGAGGCAACCGTCTTCATCCACATGAAGGGGGTGTCCATGGCCACCGCCCAGCCGATCGAGTAGTGGTTGTATGCCTGGTCGGTTCCGAGCTCGTCGAAATGTTCCAACAGGTACTCGACCGACTCAGGCGCATGGTTCACATACGAGTTCTCGTTCAAGACGCCGTGCTCTGCGCCCTCTCCGGAGGCCCCGTTATCGCCTAAGATGTAGAAGATGACTGTGTTGTCGAGCTCGCCCATTTCCTCCAGCGTGTCCACCACGCGTCCGATCTGGTCGTCGGTGTGGCGGGCAAACCCGGCGTAGAGTTCCATCTCGCGGGCATAGAGCTTCTTCGCATCGGCGGACAGGGATTCCCAATCCGGCATCTTTTCCGGCTTGTCTGCCAACACCGTGCCTTCAGGCGCGATACCCATCTCAAGCATGTTCTCGAGGGTCTGCTCGCGGACCTTGTCCCAACCGCAGTCATACTGGCCCTTGAACATGTCGCGGTATTCCTTTGGCGAATGATGCGGCGCATGGGTGGCACCGGGGGCGAAGTAGATGAAGAAGGGGCGGTCGGGCTTGACGCACTTCTGCTCCTGTATCCATCTGATGCACTGGTCGGCCATGTCCTCGGTCAGATGGTAGTTCTCACGGTCGGGGATCTCGATGCGGTTCAGGCCGTCCACGAGGGCCGGCCGGTACTGGTTTGTCTCAGCGGCCAGGAAGCCGTAGAACTTGTCGAAGCCCGAGTGCACCGGCCAGTGATCGAAGGGGCCGGCTCCGGTAGTCTCCCACACAGGCGTTTCATGGCACTTGCCGAACTGGGCGGTGGCGTAGCCGTTCAGGCTGAGCACCTTGGCCATCGGCGTCACCGTCTTGGGACGTGTGGAGGTGTTGCCCGGGTAGGCGGTGCCCACCTCGGTGATGTTGCCCATGTTCACGCTGTGGTGGTTGTACCCGGAAAGCAATGCGGCGCGGGTGGGTGCGCATACGGCGGTCGTATGGAAGCGGTTGAACCTCATGCCGGTCTTTGCAAGCCGCTCCGCCGTCGGCATGGGGATCGGGCCGCCAAAGGCCGACGTGGCGGCAAAGCCCATGTCGTCGATCAGGAAAATGACCACGTTGGGGGCGTCTTCCGGAGCCTCCACGGTAAAGCGTGGCGGCGCATTCTTCGCATACGTTGCAGGGGGGATTTCATCCGCGAACATCTCCTCGCACGGCGCGTATACCGGCTCGTGCATCGGAAGCACCGTGCGGTCCGGCACGAAGGGGGTTTTGGGATCTTGGTAGTCGGGCATGGGTCTCTCCTGTTCCTTGAGGTAGCATGTGGTGATGGGACTCATTTGTGGCACAAGAGTGTCACGCCCTTGATGGTAGACCTATTCATTTACATTTCTAGCAGGCGTAACGATGTTGTTGCCGTCCCGGCATGACCCAGGCAGAATCCGGGATACTTGCAACGTGCAAGAGGGCAGGCCTTGGGACAGTAGGGACAGACCCTTTTGTCCCTACTGTCCCAAGGCCTGCCCTCTTGTCGACTGCTTTACCTTCGGCGCTGCGATTCTTATTTTGCTTCGTTGAGGAGTTCTCCAAGATGGCGGAAATCTTCTTCGAGCGCCTCCCGCTTGCTGCGGTCATAGATGGCGGCCGCCGGATGGTAGATCGGAAACACCTTGAAGCGGCCCGCTTGCTGCAGCCTGCCGTGAAGCCGGGTGATGCCGACATCGGTCTTGAGGATGAACTTGGTTGCAAAATTGCCGAGCGTCACAATGAATTCAGGGGCAATTGATCGCGTCTGGTCACGGAGGTAGGGCGCGCAGAGCTCGATTTCTGCGGGAAGAGGGTCGCGGTTGCCGGGGGGCCGGCATTTGAGCACGTTGGCGATGTAGACGTCTTCGCGCTTGAGCTTGGCTATTGCCAAAAGCTCGTTCAGGTACTTCCCGGCTGCACCGACAAAAGGCTCTCCTTGCAGGTCTTCGTTCTTCCCCGGTGCCTCGCCCACGATCAAAACGCGCGCATGGGGGTTTCCCACACCGAAGACAACCTGGGTACGTCCTTCACTGAGGCCGCATTTCGTGCATGCCATCGCTTGCCGAGCAATTTCTTCGATTGCCTTTTCTTCCATGTCGGTCCAATCAGAATAGCTTTATGTGCACCAAACACTAATGGTAGACGCGCCCCATACGTCGGCCGAGGTCGGCGACGACTTCATAGGGTATGGTGCCGAGGGCATGCGCCAGATCATCGATGGTTATGACCGCATTGCCCTGCCGGCCGACTAAAAGCACCTCGTCGCCGATCTCCGGGTCGACTCGTTTGCGGTTGCCGTATACGCGGAGGTTGACCTCGAACATCAGCTGATCCATGCAGATAAGACCGACCTGCGGGTAACGCTCGCCTTCAAGGATCACATCCATCTTGCCTGAAAGGCCACGGGCTATGCCATCGGCATAGCCAAGCGGGAGGGTGCATATCTTCACATTGCCGGGGCTTCGGTACAGCATGCCGTAACCGACGCCTTCACTCATCGGCACCTTCTTCACATCGGACACGCGGGCATGGACGCTCATCGCCGGCTTCAGCTCGACGATCCGACGCGTCTGCGGGCAGGGATGTATGCCATAGAGGGATATGCCTTGCCTCACCATGTCGAAATGGACATCGGGGTATTTGAATATCGCGGCGGAGTTCGACGCATGGACGATTCCCGGGTTCACCCCTGCGGCGCGCATGGCGTTCACTGCCTCCATGAAGCGCTTTGTCTGCAGGTGGAAGTCGAGCGTCTCCTCCATATCGGCCGTGGCATAATGCGTGAAGGTGCCCACCAGGTCCAAAGCCCGGTGGAAGTCGATCTGGCGGAGGAACTCGATAACCTCGTCGAAGCGGATGCCGATACGGTTCATGCCGGTGTTCACCGCAAGATGGTAAGGGGCGCGCACGCCGTGCTTGTCTGCTGCCTCACCGTAGTTGATGGCGAATTCGGGAGTATAGATGCTCGGCATGACCTTGTATGCCAAAAGCAGGGGGATAGCCGTCATCGGGGGCTCCCCAAAAACCAGGATAGGCGCGTTGATGAGGGCCTCGCGCAGTTCGATTGCCTCATCGATCGTGGCAACTCCCAAATAGTCAGCCCCGGAGTTCAACGCCGTCTTTGCACAGCGGATCGCACCATGTCCATAGCCATGCGCCTTGACCACTGCCATCAAGCGGCAGCGCTCCCCGATAAAATGCCGGGCCGCCATCGTGTTATGCCTGATAGCGGATAAGTCGACGTCGAGCCACGCCCATCGCCTGTCGTCCACGGGTATCTGGGCAAGCTTGTCAGGGTCGAAACTCGGGGTTGTGGCCCCGTTCTCAGGCCTATCCGTGCGCTCGCGCGAGTACTGGAAGTTTTTGTCTGTAGGAAAGTCGGTTATTCCGTTAAGGAAGTCACTCACTGGTGTGCCTTTCTGCCCTTTGACCGCTCCCCAGTATACCACCATGCACGGACCGCGGTCGGTTTACCGTTTGGCAAACAAAGCTTTTACTAAAGCATGGGAAACAGGGAAATGTCTTCTATCCCGCAGGTGCCGAACCTGCCAACGAGAAGCACGACATACTAGGATTGCCCGGTTACAAGGCTGTACGCATTTCGGTACATGAGGCTCAGAGCGAAAGGCCGAGGTGGGCCCACATCGGCGCCCCGCAGTATCGGCCTCTTCCGGTTGGCAGCAGCCAAGCGGAATCAGTGGCCCCCGCCTGCCATCATAGAGACGGCGTGGGGCAAGGCGGGAAGGACGCCCTCCCAATTCTCCCGGGCTGCCTTTTCACTGCCGGGCAGGTTGATTACGAGCGTGCGTCCGCGCTGCATGCAGAGGGCGCGGGATAGCATGGCGAACGGGGTGATCTTCAGGCTGTGGGCGCGCATTGCCTCGGCGATGCCAGGGACATTGCGCTCGCATACGTCCTGGGTTGCCTCAGGCGTGACATCCCTGAGAGAAAGACCGCTTCCTCCGCAGGTCAACACAACGTCTACGTGAACCTCGTCGACGGCCCGAATGATTGCGGCTGCAATGTCGGCGCGCTCGTCTTTCACCACCACGTGGCTGGCACATTCCCAACCTTGCTCGGCAATAAGGGTCTCGAGCGCGGCCCCAGCGGTATCCTGCCTGATTCCACGTGTGTCTGAGCAGGTGACAAGGGCAAATCTGATTGACTGACCGCTCATGGCATTCCTTCCTCCCTTACAGGCTTACCTCTTCAGAGACGTCAAGGAGGACGCACTCCACGAGCGAGCCGGCCGTAAACGAGCCTGTTCCTTCCGGCATGATCGCCATGCAGTTGCTTCGTTGTATCACGCCGAACAATCCAGAGCTCTGGTTCTTGGCGGGCGCTACCACATACGCACCCTGCTCGTCTTTGTAGAGCGTTGAGCGCAAGAAGATGCGGCGCGGGTCCTTCTTCTTCATATCGCGGGAAAGCCTTGCCTTGACACAGGGCCGCTCGAAATGCGTGTACCCCTGCATTTTGCGCAAGGCCGCACGGATGATCATCTCGAACCCGACATAGGCCGCAGCCGGATTGCCGGGAAGGCCGAACACGGGAACGCCTTCGACCAAGCCGAAGGTCTGGGCTTTTCCAGGCCGCATGTTCACCGAAGTCATATGGAGCTCCCCGATTTTCTCGACCACAGGCTTGATGAAGTCGAAATCGCCGTTTGATGCGCCGCCGCTTGTGATGACGAAGTCGTAATCTGTAGCAGCTTGCTTGACTGCTGCCACAAGCGCATCGAAGTCATCTTCGACGATGGGCAGGATGGTTGGCACACCGCCCGCGGCCTGGATGCATGCGGCCAAGGCATAGCTGTTCGAATTGCGGATCTTGCCCGCCGAGGGCATTTCCGAGGGATCGATGAGTTCAGAGCCGATCGAGATGACCGCGACTTCAGGGTGGCGGTAGGTGGGCACCGACAGCACGCCGCAGCCTGCCAAAAACCCGACCCCAGCATTGCTGATCACCTCGCCTGCCTCGACTACGACCTCGCCCGCCTTCGCCTCTTCGCCGGCCTCGCGGACATTCGACCGGTAGTCGGTAGGTGCCTTGAAGGCAACGGTGCTGCCGGGCTTGCCGTCCCCCGCCAGAACTTCGACGATCTCGTACTTCACAACGGAGTCGAGGGTTTCAGGCATGGGCGCCCCGGTCATGATCCGGATGCATTGGCCGTGCTCGACCGTGCCCTCATAGGCGTCACCCGCAGCGATTTCGGCGATGACCTCAAGGGTCACGGGATCCCCTTCGCTTGCCGATGCGATATCTTCGGCAAATAGGGCGAACCCGTCCATCGCCGAATGGGCAAACGGGGATATATCGCTATCGCTTTCGAGGTCGACCGCTGCGACCCTGCCCACCACGTCAAGCAGGCCCACTTCCTCAAGCGGCAAAGGGGATACTTTCGACAACACCAGACTACGTGCTTCTTCAAGTGAAATCATTTCGGGCATAGGGATTCCCTTCTAAAAGACTTCGAATATTATACCTTCTAGAATATATAACTGAGGGGAAATAGAGCAAAACCGAGAAAAGGGGACTGTCCCCTTTTCTCGGTTTCAACACGCCCTTGCAGTTTCTTGCAGCTTCTTTCGTCAGCGCGCTATGTTGTAGAAGGCGTCCATCCCTGCGTATTGCGCGGCGACATCGAGCTCCTCTTCGATACGGATGAGCTGGTTGTATTTTGCCACACGGTCGCTGCGGCACGGGGCGCCGGTCTTGATCTGCCCGGCGTTCGTGGCAACGGCAAGGTCGGCGATCGTCGTGTCCTCGGTTTCGCCTGAACGGTGGCTGATAACGCATGCATAGCCGGCCTGCTTCGCCATCTGGATAGCCTCCAGGGTCTCGGTCAGGCTGCCGATTTGGTTGACTTTGATCAGGATCGCGTTCGCGCAGCCCATTTCTATGCCGCGGGCGAGGCGCGTTGAATTGGTGACGAACAAGTCGTCGCCCACAAGCTGCACTTTTTCTCCGATGCGGTCGGTCAGGGCCTTCCAGCCTTCCCAATCCTCTTCAGCCATTCCGTCCTCGATAGATACAATCGGATACTTTTCGACAAGCGCCGCCCAATAGTCGACCATCTCATCGCTTGAAAGCTCGCGCCCTTCACCCGCCAAGACATACTTCTGCTTTCCTTCGTCATAGAATTCGGTCGATGCCGGATCCATCGCAAACAGGATGTCGGTGCCGGGCTTATAGCCGGCCGCCTCGCATGCCTTCATGATGTATTCGAGCGGCTCTTCGTTGGTCTTGAAATTGGGGGCGAAGCCGCCCTCGTCGCCGACGCCGCCCGAAAGGCCGGCCTCATTGAGCACCTTCTTGAGCGTGTGGTATATCTCCGCACACCAGCGCAGCGCCTCGGCAAAACTCACGGCACCCACCGGCATGATCATGAATTCCTGGAAATCGACGTTGTTGTCCGCATGGACTCCGCCGTTCAGGATGTTCATCATAGGCGTCGGAAGCTGGCTTGCACCCACGCCGCCGATGTATTTGTACAGGGGAAGTTCGGCAGATTCAGCCGCAGCCTTTGCCACCGCCAAGGATGCGCCCAGGATGGCGTTCGCCCCGAGCTTGGCCTTGTTGTCCGTGCCGTCGAAGTCGATCATCTCGAGGTCGATGGAGCGCTGGTCCTCCGCCTCCATGCCGATCAGCGTGTCGGCGATGTCTTCGTTGACATTTGCCACCGCTTTCAAAGTGCCCTTGCCCAGATAGCGCTTCGCATCGCCGTCGCGAAGCTCGACGGCCTCGAAAGCACCTGTTGAAGCACCGCTGGGGACGGCGGCACGCCCGAATGACCCGTCTTCGAGAACGACTTCGACCTCAACCGTCGGGTTGCCCCGTGAATCCAAAACCTCGCGACCGAATACATCGATGATGATGCTCATGTACTTCCTCCTCATGGCTTGGTTTTGTCGCACCCGCATACCGCCGAGCGACCGATGCGACTTTTCCGATGAGGATATAATACTAAAATGATCCGCAGAAAAGCAGATTAACACCAACTAAACCATCAACTTCTTCGGCAGCGGCGCCCTCGGCCGAGTCCATTCTGCCTGCGCTACAGGAGATACCCGAGGCATGCGAAGAAGGCGCAGCCGAAGACGAGCACCAGCGCAGATGCCGTCGTGAAAACCTGGCGATGCAGGCGGCTTCTGTCGGGGGTCAGTGCGTAGCAGCGGGCTTCCATGGCCACCGCCACTTGATCAGCCCGGCGAAACAGGCTGACGAACAGCGGCACGAGGACAGGCTGCCAGGCCTTCAGGCGGCCGAACACGCCGCCTGAGTCGAACGCAGCACCCCTTGATTTTTGCGCAGCATAGATCCGACCAAGCTCTTCTGCGGTCAAAGGGATGAAGCGCAAGGCCAAAGAGACCATCATGGCGATGTCATCAACGGGAACCTTGAGATGGCGCAAAGGCTTCAAAAAGTCGGCGAAGGCATTGGTGAGCTCGGTCGAGGTGGATGTGAAGGACACGACCAGGCTTGCCAGGACGAGCATGACGATACGCAGGGCATAGAAGCACCCCCGTGCGAAGCCGGCGGGCACGAACCCGAAATCCCCGATCAAGGGGATCGGCGCTGCCGAGGCAAGCAGGCCGGCCGAGACATCGCCGACCCCTGAAACCGGGGCGGCCTGGGTGACGTCGAAGCTGAAGCCGTTGAACAGCAAAGTGAAGAACAAGACCACGTAAAGAGGGATGAGCAGTGCCGCCAGGCGGCGAAGCGACACCCGCGCGATCAAGGCTGTGGCCAGGCAGACAGCCACGCATATGAGGAGCCCTGCCCATGTCTGCACAAAGAACAGGGTTATGGAATAGGCCAGCAAAAGCACGATCTTGACCCGCGTATCGCAGGTATGGACCAGAGAGCTTCCCGGGCTATAGGTGTCGAAGTTGATGCGCATAACGGCAGTATGCCACAGCTTGGACAATGCTGCAGTATCCGGACAGGCTTTCTTCGTATAGATGATGGAGCAGCCGCATGGGTGGATCAGGCAGACTGGACTTGATTGCGGCCGTTGCGTTTTGCCGCGTATAGGGCGTTGTCGCTTCGTTTGATAACCGGGTCCGCATTTTCATCCTCGGGCTCGAACACGCTGACCCCGATGCTGATCGTGATGCCGATCACCAGGCCGTCATCGGTGATGATCGGGTGCTCCTCGAAGTATTCGCGCGCACGTTCTGCTATCATCAGGGCGGTGTCGAGGGATGCACGCGGAAGGATGGCGACGAATTCCTCGCCACCATAGCGGGCGACGAAGTCGCTGCCGCGAAACACCTTGTTGAGGTATTTTGCGGTGCGCATAAGCACCTGGTCGCCCACATCGTGCCCGTAGGAGTCGTTCACCCGCTTGAAGAAGTCTATGTCGATCATCAAGGCCGCAAAAGGCTGGTTCGATGCCCGTGATACCTCGATCAGGTCTTCAAGATAGTAGTCGAGGTATTGGCGGTTTGCGAGTTTTGTCAGACTGTCGTTTTGGGCGAGCTCGGTAAGCGCCGATTTCTCGCTTTCCAGCCGCTCGCACATCGCGTTGAAGGACTCGGAGAAGTCGCCCAGGTAATCGATTCTTTGGGAATAGTCGCCTTTTGAGACCTGGGCCATCTGCCAGACCAGGTGATGGAGGTTTGCCTGAAGCGCCTTCAGGTTTGAGACCACATAGCCATGGCTCGGTATGCTTTCCTCGAGCTTGCCTTTCGAAAGCGACGAGGTGACGATACGGAGGTCGATGATGATATCCACGATATCCTTAAGCCCCGGATATTTATCGCAGGCAGTCTGTAATTGTTCGGACGCCTCGGGCTTTACCTCATGCAAAAGGCCAGATAACAGCGATAACACTTCATCTGTTGAGATATTCTCCTCTGCCATTGCCGGTCTTTCAGGCGCTTAAGACAACTGCAAACCGACACGTGCGGGCGCCCGTGCACCAGCAATCGATTTCTTTTGCAGTCCACTTCTTGCCGGTATAGGCTTCGAACAAGGCGCTGATAAAGCCTTCGTCATAAATGCAGGTCTCGTAATCAAGCACGGGAAGGCCGGAACAGTCGAGGTCTTCATCTATGGTCAACACGACCTCTTTGTCGGAGGCGCTCTCCACCCTCAGGATTCCGATCTTCTTTTCTTTGAGGACGGCCTGGGTCTTGCTGACGAACTCATTGAGGTCTTCAACAGGAGCGATGAAATGGTCGTAGAATTCCTTGCCCGCAAGCTTGCCTGCCGAAAAGAAAACCTCATCGGTCCCTTCTGCGCCGATCTTCTTCTCCAAGACATCACGCAGCGTGAACTGCATCAAGCGATAGACGTCGACATCCATTTGGGTTCCAAGGTTTTCCCTGCCATCGGCAATATCCCCTATTAAATCCCAGGTGAAATCGTATTTATTCATCCCTTGTCCCTCCATCAAAGAGGTTGACGTCATAATATTTGTACAGTATACGCCGAATTTTTTATCCTGTGTTCAATTTGGGGAAGTTTCAGCATTTTCTGCTTGGCTGCCCAACCATCGAAACACCAGGAAGCCCGGCCGGGCTTGCCGCGTGCTGTGGTAATACAAGACGGGAGCCGAAGCTCCCGTCGATAACACCAGATATTCGAAAGCGGACTATTCGTCGTCTTTCTTCTTCTCCTCGTCAGCCTCTTCAGCCGCCGGTTTTGCCTCGGCATCCTTTTCGTCATCAGCTTCAACTGCGTCAACGATGGCCTCTTCGGCTTTCTCGCCTTCTTCTTTCGTGGCTTCCTCAGCCTCTGCGGCTTTGGCGGCGGTTTCAGCGGCCTCGACGGCTGCCTCTTCGTCGCCCGCGGCATCGGCCTCTGCGGCCGCAGCCTGAGCCTCCTGCTTGACCTCTTCTTCGATCTTCTCGAGGTCTTCAGCGGCATCCTTTTCGGCTTGAGCCTCGTTTGCCTTCTTCGGCGTGGCCTTTTTAGGCGCCGCCTTCTTGGCCGCCGGTTTTTCGTCGGCCTTCTTCTTGCCAGCAACCGGCTCGGTCACGAGCTCGAGGATAACCATGGGGGCATTGTCGCCTTTGCGGTTGCCAAGCTTCATGATGCGGGTGTATCCGCCGTTGCGATCCTTGAACATGCCTTGGCTGACCTTCTCGAAGATCTCGCGGACAAGCTCTTTGTCGCCCAGGGCTGCGATGGCGAGGCGGCGTGAATGGATATCGCCCCTCTTTGCCCAGCCGATGATCTTGTCGACGTCGCCACGGATCTCCTTGGCACGCGCTTCGACCGTCTTGATGCGGTCGTTCAAGAAAAGCGATCCAACCAGGCTTTTTTTCATAGCCTTTGTGTGGCTGGCATCGGTGCCGAGTTTACGGCCCTTCTTGTAGTGTCTCATCGTTTACTTCTCCTATTGCTTCAAATTGAGGTCCATCGAAATCAATTTGTCTTTGACTTCTTCAATGGACTTCGCACCAAAGTTCCTGATATTCAATAAATCGTTCTCGGAGAACTCGACGAGCTGACGCACGGAATGGATGCCGGCGCGCTTCAGGCAGTTGTAGGAGCGGACGGAAAGGTCCAGATCCTCGATCTGCTTGTCAAGTTCGGCGTTGCTCTCCTGCCCTTCAGGCGCGAAGATCGAGGGGATTTCCCCTTCATCATCCTCGACGATCTCGGCCAGGCCCAAGAATGCACCCATGTACTGGTTGATGATGTTGGCTGCGCGGCTTACCGCCTCGGTGGGCGTGACGCTGCCGTCGGTCTCGACTTCGAGCACCATCTTGTCGTAGTCGGTACGCTGTCCGACACGGGTATCGGTGACATTCAAGGTACAACGGCGCACCGGCGAGAACAGGGAGTCGACGTGGATGACGCCGATCGGGTCCTCGGTACGCTTGTTTCGTTCAGCAGAGACGTATCCGCGGCCGACGCCGATACGGATAGTCATATCGAGCTGCCCGCCATCAGCAATGGTGGCGATAACATGCTCGGGATTGATCAGGGTAAACTCAGTTGGAACATCGAGATCAGCACCGGTTACCGTACACGGCCCGGTTGCTGAGACATGGGCGGTCGCCTCTTCGATATCTTCATTCAAAGCCGAGAAAACCAGGCCTTTGATGTTCAAGACGATGTCGGTGATGTCTTCGATGACACCTTCCGCCGTCGAGAACTCGTGCTGCACCCCTTCGATCTGGATGGCAGTTGCTTTCGAGCCATCTAACGAAGAAAGCAGCACACGACGCATGCAGTTACCCAGCGTATAGCCGTAACCACGCTCAAGCGGCTCGACAACGAAACGCGCAACCGTCTCGTTGACCTCTTCAGTTGTAACCGTCGGCCTCATGAACTCTGTCATAGTGTGTAAGCCTCCTTATAAAGCCGCAATGTGTAATTACTTGGAATAAAGTTCGACGATAAGCTGTTCTCGGATGTCCAGATCAATCTGCTCACGCTGCGGAAGAGAAAGGACGCTGCCTTGAAGCTTTTCGATGTCAACCTCAAGCCATGCCGGAACCTGAACGCGCTCATTTGAGATCAGCGCGCTTTTGATAACGAGCATATCTTTGGCCTTCGGAGCCACCGCGACGAGGTCGCCGGGGCGCACACGGAAAGACGGGATGTCGACGCGCCTGCCGTTGACCGTGATATGGCCATGACGGACCTGCTGGCGTGCCTCGGCGCGGGATTTCGCAAAACCCAGGCGGTACACGACATTGTCCAGACGGCTTTCAAGGATGCGCAACAAGTTCTCACCGGTAACGCCTTGCTGGCGGTTAGCCAGTTCATAATAGCCATGGAATTGTTTCTCGAGCAGTCCGTAGATGCGCTTGGTCTTCTGCTTCTCGCGGAGCTGAAGACGGTATTCGCTTTCCTTCGGACGCTTCTTGCCGGCTTCACCCGGCGCATAGTTGCGACGCTCTATAGCGCATTTATCCGTATAGCAGCGATCGCCTTTAAGGAACATCTTTGCTCCTTCGCGGCGGCACAATCGACAGTCCGCCCCTGTATAACGAGCCATAATAGGATCCTTTCAGTTAAACGCGACGACGCTTGCGCTGACGGCAACCGTTGTGCGGGATGGGCGTGCAATCTTGGATGCTGGCGACTTCGAGGCCAGCTGCCTGCAGAGAGCGAATAGCGGTCTCACGGCCAGAGCCGGGGCCCTTCACGAAGACGGACACCTTGCGAAGTCCGTGCTCCATAGCCGTTTTTGCCGCTGCCTCCGCTGCCATCTGCGCGGCAAAGGGGGTCGACTTACGAGAACCCTTGAAGCCGACAGTGCCGGCCGACTGCCACGCGATCACATTGCCCTGAGGATCGGTGATACTGATAATAGTGTTGTTGAACGTTGACTTGATATGGGCCGAGCCCACCGCGATATTCTTACGCTCGGATCGCTTGAGGCGCGTGCGTACGTTTTTCTTAGCTGCCACTTATCTACCTCACTTTTTCTTTCCGCCGATTTGCTTCCTGGGCCCTTTGCGCGTGCGCGCATTGGTGTGCGTACGTTGTCCGCGGACGGGAAGTCCACGACGGTGACGCAGGCCACGGTAGCAACCGATCTCCATGAGGCGTTTAACGTTCTGGGAAACCTCGCGGTGCAGGTCGCCTTCGACCTTGAGGTTTTCCTGGATATAGTCACGAAGCTTCGTAACGTCATCTTCGCTGAGGTCCCTTACACGGATGTCGGGGTCGACTCCGGTTTCTGCAAGGATCTTCTTGGAAGTAGTAAGGCCAATGCCATAGATGTAGGTCAAGCCGACTTCAATGCGCTTATCGCGAGGAAGGTCGACACCAACAAGACGTGCCATATAGGTTCTCTCCTCTTTCCTAGCCCTGACGCTGCTTATGGCGTGGGTTCTCGCAGATTACGAGTACCTTGCCATGGCGTCGGATAACTTTGCACTTGTCGCACATTTTCTTGACCGAAGGACGTACCTTCATAATCATTTCCTTTCGGTTTGTGCAGGCTCCGCTGTCTTCCGGCTGCCCTCTTGGAGCCCGGTCTTCCAGCTTGTTCAAGCCTTGATAATTCTTAGTTGTTATAGCTACACCCAGCCGCAGGTGGTAGTTTGTATCCTATTATGTCGGAACCGCTGATGCCTGAAGGGCCCACGGTCCAGCTTCCTGTTGAAAAGAGGCGCGTACGGCATATAAAAAAGTTGTAAGCACACAAAAACCGCACATTCAGCGCAGCCGATTGTGCGATTATCTCCTCTATTTATAGCGATAGGTAATGCGTCCGCGGTTCAAATCGTATACGGAAAGCTCTACCGTTACTTTGTCTCCCGGTAAGATTTTGATATAGTGCATCCTCATCTTGCCTGAAATATGAGCCAATATATTGTGCCCATTCTCGAGCTCAACCCTAAACATTGCGTTTGGAAGTGCCTCGAGAACAGTGCCCTCTAGCTCAATTACATCCTCTTTGGTCAAAAGCGCTCCTTAAAGCAAATCAGCCTTTAGCGACAAACGCAAATGATACCAAAAAAAAGCGCCTCTGTGCAAGAAAAAATTATTGACCCTCGAAGCTCACGCCGCTAAAATAGGTAGTCGCGCTTTGCGTGAACAAGGAATAAATGGGCCGTTAGCTCAGTTGGTAGAGCAGGGGACTTTTAATCCCAAGGTCGCGGGTTCGATTCCCTCACGGCCCACCATTCTTTTGTTTCAGCGCCCGCATGCCGGCCTCACAGGCACGGCGAATGGTTGTGCAGATCGCGTGACACTGGCTCGTCGTCCAACGGCAGGACTCTGGCTTTTGGTGCCAGCTATCGGGGTTCGAATCCCTGCGAGCCAGCCACTTTCGAAACAAACTCTCGTTTTCCCAGATACCCTGCGTGCTACTCGCAGGGTTCGAACCCGGGTTCGATTATGCGCTTATACTTTGCGCAGCAAAGAAGCGCGCAACAGCGAGGGTCAATGGAGCAATCGTATAAATAGCGAGCGGAGCGAGCGGTTTATGCCGATTGCGCAATTGAGGCGAGCTAATCCCTGCGAGCCAGCCAATAGATAAAAGTTGCCCCGGTAGGGGCATTTTTTATCTATTGAACGGTTCCGGGATGGCGCCGCGGGTTCGATTATGCGGCTACACTTCGCGAA
>JAVBQH010000130.1:0-6137 GCA_031549175.1 Raoultibacter sp. | reverse complement strand
CCCGGAAGAGGAAGTCGGTGTCGGCAAGCTCGAAGTTATAGGCGGAATACTCCTTCTCGTTCTCGAGGAACACGTCGCCGTAGGTGAATACGACGCCGTCTTCGCCGCGTGACCAGATGATGTCGAAGATCGAGTCGACCCCTTGGATATACATGGTCAAACGCTCAAGGCCGTAGGCGAGCTCGACAGGGACGGGGCTGCATTCGAAGCCTCCGACCTGCTGGAAGTAGGTGAACTGCGTGACCTCCATACCGTCGATCCACACTTCCCAGCCAAGGCCCCAGGCGCCGAGCGTAGGGCTTTCCCAGTCGTCTTCGACGAAGCGGACGTCATGGGTGTCTATGTCGATGCCGATCGCCCTAAGCGAGCCGAGGTACAGGTCCTGGATGTTGTCGGGCGAAGGCTTGATGAGCACTTGGAACTGGTAGTAGTGTTGCAGGCGGTTCGGATTCTCGCCATAGCGGCCGTCGGTCGGACGGCGGCATCCCTGCACGTAGGCGGTGCGCCAGGTATCCGGCCCCAAGGCGCGCAAGGTCGTCGCCGGCGCGTTGGTGGCTGCGCCCACCTCGTTGTCGTAGGGCTGCAAGATGACGCAGCCGGCATCGGCCCAATAGCGCTGCAGGTCCAATACGATGTCTTGGAAGGTCGGCGGCAGGGCGCCATGTGAAAAGCTGTTCTCTGAATCGGCTAAGCTTGGCATGTTTCTCCTTGTATTGATCCTATTGTAGAGCCCCGAAGTGGTCGAGCGGCCAGTAGATCAGGAAGGCGCGCCCGGTGACGCTCTCAACGTTTATCGGCCCGAAGAAGCGTGAGTCCTGGGAATTGGTCCGGTTGTCCCCCATCACCCATATGGTCTCCTGGGGAACCTTGTAGGGGTAGCTGATGCTTGCGATGGTGCGTGAGAGCGGCAGGCTGGGCTTGTCGTGCGTGTAGGGCTCCTCTTGGGCGATTCCGTCGACGTAGACGACTCCGTTGCGCAGGTCGACCGTCTGTCCCCCGACGGCAATGACCCGTTTGATCAGGATACGCCCCGCGATCTCGGGGTCTTCGAAGGTGACGATGTCCCCCGGTTCGATATCGCGCACAAAGTAGCTGACCTCTTCGGAGAATACCGTATCGCCCGTCATGATGGTGTTCTCCATCGAGCCGGAGGGGATGCGGTAGCCTTGGATAACATACTCGCGCAGGAAGTAGGCGAGTCCGAGTATGATGACGACCATGAGGACGAGGCTTACTAAGCGCCTGCTCGACCCCTTTTCTTTTTGTTGGGCATGCTCGCCGGCATCCATCGGCTATCCTCTCTCCCAGAGCACCCGTTGGCGCGCCTGAGTAATTCGCAAGCCTCTATGATAACGCTTCGCTATCGCCAAATGACCCGCTCATAAAGATTTCAAAACTCGGGCATCCGATTCGTCCAAAACCGCCGTCTCGAGCAGGTCCGGACGCAGACGCGCCGTCCTCTCGAGGCTCTTCTCGCGTCGCCATTTCCTGATGGCTTCGTGGTTTCCGCTGAGCAGCACTTCGGGGACGTCCATATTGCGATAGCTTGCCGGACGGGTGTAGTGCGGGTATTCGAGCAGCCCCTCATAGAAGCTCTCGTCGACGGCGCTGGCCTCGTCTCCCAAAACGCCTTCGAGCTTCCGGACGACTGCGTCTATGACCACCATCGATGCAAGCTCCCCGCTGGTGAGGACGTAATCGCCCAGCGATATCACCCGGTCTGCCAGACTATAGGCGCGCTCGTCGATGCCCTCGTAATGGCCGCAGACGAACAGGAGGCGCTCCTGTTCAGTCAGCTCACAGGCCATCTCTTCCGAGAAGGGCTCCCCTGAAGGGCTGAGGAAGATCGTATAGGGGGTTTTGCCTGGCCCGGCGGCTAAGGCTATGTCGTCGTAGGCCTCGAAGATCGGCTCGCATTTCATCACGAGCCCCTGGCCGCCGCCGTACGGGTCGTCGTCGGTGGTACGGTGCCGGTCGTGCGTCCAATCACGGAGGTCATGGGCGCGAAATTCGAGGATCCCCTTTTCTTGGGCGATCCGCATCATCGAAGCCCCCATCACAGCATCGAACATGCCGGGGAAGGTGGAGAGCGTCTCAATCCTCACCGACGGTATCCCCCTCTTCATCGAAGTGGCCTTTCCGCGGCAGTTTCTCGGAGGCCGTCCCAAGGAGGCCGGCGGGTATCAAGGTCGTTATGCGCCCCCCTTCCTCGGACACCCCGAGGATGAATTCGTCGACCCAGGGGATCAAAAGCTCCCTCCCGTCTTTCTCGACACAGAGCAGTTTGTGCCCGGGAAGCTCCCTTGCCTCGGTTGCGATTCCGAGGAACCCGAGCTTCTCATCATGGACCTCGAAGCCCGCGAAACCCGCAGCCGTATGCTCAGGCTCAATGTCGTCGGGCAGGTCGATGCGGCGGACAAGGCAGAAGCAGCCGCCAAGCCTCTCGGCCGTGGCAATATCGGCCACCGAGTCGAATGCCACCACGAAACTGCCGTTAGGCCGCGGCTCCACTGATTCGACGATGCCCCTGCGCGGCGCATCGTATTGAGGGGGGACGAAGGCGACCTCCATGCCCTCATGCAATAAAAAAGGGAGGCCGCGCACACTTCGTGCAACCAGCCTTCCTTGCAAGGTCTTTTGAATTTCGGCAACGTTTGCCCAAGTATGCATCTAGTCGATAAGCTCGACTTCCACATGCGTGTCCACGCGTGATCCGGCGGCGCGCGCAAGCGTGCGGATAGCCTTGATGACTCTTCCCTGCCGCCCGATTACCTTGCCGGCATCGTCTTCATGCACCTTGATCTCGACAAGTATCGAGCCGTCGGGGGATTCGCTCGATGCGATCTCGAGGTCTTCCTTGTACTCGATCAGAGGCTCGACGATGGTCGTCACCAAACCAGCGATGTCTTCGATGTTTTGGCCGCTCATGAGGCTACTCGCCCTTACGTGCGGTTTCGATGAGGCGGGCGACGGTCTCGGTCGGCTGGGCGCCGTTTGCTATCCACTGGTCGACCTTTTCCATATCAAGCTTGATCATGGTAGGCTCAGTGCAGGGATTGTAGCGTCCCACCTCTTCGATGAAGCGGCCGTCGCGCGGCGAGCGGGCGTCGGCGATCACGACACGGTAGTACGGTGCCTTTTTTGCGCCATGGCGGGCGAGGCGAATTTTGACTGCCATAAAAGATGAGCTCCTTTTTGTTACCGAATAATTATTCTTCAGGATACGGAATCCCGTTAAAAACAGCAATTGTTAATAATATGTCGAAACTATGTATGACGCAAGCCAAAAACGCATACTACACAGATTGGCTGACATATCCGAGTCTACTGGTCCATGCCTTTGAGCATGTCCTGCATCTTCTTCATATCGGCAACGCCTAGGCCCCCCATGCCGGGCAGGCTGCGGCGGCGCTTCCTTTTGCCCTTCTTGCCCTTCTTCCCGCCTCCGAGGTCGTCGGCGGGCATCATCTGCTTCATCATCTTCTTCATCTCGTTGAACTTCTTGATGACCTGGTTGACATCGGAGACCCGGACGCCCGCCCCGGCCGCGATGCGGGCGCGGCGGCTGCCGTTGAGCAGGTCGGGCTTTTCCCTTTCCGCCCGTGTCATGGAGCTGATGATGACCTCCATCTGGTCGAGCGCCCCCTCGTCTACCTGGCCGGTCGCCATGGCCTTGTCTCCGCCGGGCAAGGCGCTCACCAGTTTCGAGACCCCACCCATCTTTTTGACCTGCCTGTTCATGTCGAGGAAGTCGTTGAGGTTGATCTGCGAGCGGAGCATGCGCTCGGTCTGCTCCTCCTCGAACTCGTCTGCCTGGATCTTTGCGGCGCTTTCGATCAGGCTGACGACGTCGCCCATGCCGAGGATGCGCTTCGCCATGCGGTCGGGGTGGAAGGCCTCGAGAGAGTCGGGCTTTTCGCCCGAGGAGATGAACTTGATGGGCTTGCCGGTGGCCTCCTTGATGGAAAGGGCGCCGCCGCCTCGGGCGTCGCCGTCCATCTTCGACATGATGACGCCGTCGAAGTCGACCCGCTCGGCAAAGGCCGAGGCGACGTTCACAACATCCTGGCCGGTCATGGCATCGACCACCATGAGGATCTGGTCGGGCTTCACCGCACGCTTGATGTTCTCTGCCTCTGCCATCATCTCCTCATCGACATGGAGACGGCCGGCCGTGTCGATGATGACCACGTCGCGGAGGTTGTCTATGGCGTCTTGCACGCCCCCTTCAGCTATTTTGACGGGGTCTGCCCCATCTCCCCGGTACACCCGGGCATTGATCTCGCCGCCCAGGGTCTCAAGCTGGTCGGCGGCGGCAGGGCGGTACACGTCGCAGGCAACCAGCAGCGGGCTGTGGCCTTCATCCATCAGGCGGTACGCGAGCTTCGCCGCAGCGGTGGTCTTGCCCGAGCCTTGAAGGCCGACAAGCATGATGACGTTGGGGATGCGGCTGCCGAGCACAAGCTTCGAGTCGGTCCGCCCCAAAAGCTCGGTCAACTCGTCGAGCACGACCTTTATGACGTTTTGGGCGGGGGTCAGAGAATCGAGGACCTCGGCCTCAAGGCAACGCTCCTTGGTCTTCGCGATGAAGGTCTTGACCACCTTGAAGTTCACGTCAGCCTCGAGCAGCGCCATGCGGATCTCCCGCATCGCGTTGTTGATATCATCCTCGGTGAGCTTTCCCTTGCCGCGCAGGCCGCTGAATATGCCTTGCAGCCTTTCAGAGAGGTTCTCTAGCATCAGAACACCCTTCCTTTGTAAGCCTTATTGTCCGAAATCGCCGATGAGGGCGCGGGCGAATTCATGGGGGTCGAAATCACGGAGGTCGTCTATGGCCTCGCCGACGCCGATCTTGTATATGGGCAGCCCCAGCTCGTGCGAGATCGCCAATGCGATGCCGCCTTTGGCGGTGCCGTCGAGCTTGGTTATGATCAGGCCGTCGAGATCAAGCGCCCGGTTGAACTCGCGTGCCTGTTGGAGGCCGTTTTGGCCGGTGGTCGCATCGATGACAAGGACCGTCTTCGCCGGGATCGAGCTGCGTTTGCGCACGACGCCGACGACCTTCTCGAGCTCGCGCATGAGGTCGTCTGAAGTATGCAGGCGGCCGGCCGTGTCGATGAGCACCGTGTCGGCGCCCACCGCCTCCGCGCGCTCGATGGTGGCGTAGCATACGCTCGCAGGGTCGCTGCCGCGCTCGCGGGTGACCACCTCCACCTGTGCCCGCCCCGCCCAGATCTCAAGCTGCTCGATCGCGGCCGCGCGGAAGGTGTCGGCGCTCCCGAGCAGCACGCGCCTTCCGCCGTCGGTCGCCTCCTTCGCAATCTTGCCGACGGTCGTGGTCTTCCCCGACCCGTTCACGCCGACGAAGAGGACCAAGACCTCATCGAGGCCGAAGATGTCTTCCTCCGCCTCGGTGAAGGTGTCGGCGATCTGGTCGTAGAGGAGGTCGAGGACCGCATAGGCATCGGGGAGCGCCTTGCGGGTCGCGGTGTCGGACAGGCTTTCGACGATATCGGCCGCAGCCGGGGCGCCCACGTCGCTCAGTATCAGCGTCTCTTCGAGGCCTTCCCAGAAGTCCTCGTCCAGAGCGGGGCCGCGGTCAAGCAGCACGTTCATCTGCTCCTTGAACCGGTCCCTCGACCTGCTGAGCCCTTCGCTTATACGGTCAAACAATCCCATTCAAGCTATCCTTCCACCGGTTTTGTCCTGCGTTCGAGCTTCTGGCTCACCACCCGCGTCACGCCGTCGGCCTGCATCGAGATGCCGTAGAGCACATCGGCGAGCTCCAGGGTGCGCCTCTGGTGGGTGATCAGGATAAGCTGCGTGTTCTGGCGCAGGGAGTCGAAATAGGCGCAAAGCCTCCGGAGGTTCGAGTCGTCAAGGGCGGCCTCGACCTCGTCGAGGATGTAGAACGGCGCCGAGCGGATGCGGTAGACTGCGAAGAGCAGGGCAAGTGCGGTCAGCGATTTCTCCCCGCCGCTCATGAGCATCATCTTGGTGATGCGCTTACCCCGCGGCTGCGCGGTCACCTCGACGCCCGTATACTCGGGGTCTTCCGGGTCGACGAGCGCAAGCTCGGCCGACCCTCCCGGGAACAGCACCTGGAATATCTCCTGGAAATTGATGTTAACCTGTTC
>JAVBQH010000011.1:0-9417 GCA_031549175.1 Raoultibacter sp. | reverse complement strand
CCTGTTCAAAGGGCTTGCATCCTTGATGAAGCGCAGCAAGTTGGCGGCTGCTGTGGTGATCGTGGTGGCTGTGCTTCTCGTCGGCGGCTTGGTAGACCTTGGTTTGAACTGGGGGAGGATATACCCCGGAGTAAAGGTCGGAACCGTCGACCTCGGCGGCAAGTCGGTCGAAGAGGCGCGCAGGATCATCTACGACCAATACGAGCCGCTTCTGGTAGGCAAGAATATCAACATATTCTCAAACGATGCGGCAGCAGCGAGTATCGAGCCGACCGTCAGGCAATCTATGAACATGTCTTCGGCCGAGCAGCAGCAGATCGAGGATGCACGCGAAAACAAGCAGCTGTGGACCACCGATTCTGCGATGCTTGCCGCCTCGGTCGATGTCGAGGGCATGGTTGATGAGGCGCTGGATTACGGCCGCGACGACGGCGGCATCATGAACCGCGTCAACGCGGCTCTGAACGGTTATGAGATATCCCCCCGCGCCAGCTACAACGATGCCGCGGTTGAGGCCCTGACTGCCGATATCGATGCGAGCATAGCAAGCCCGAGGGTCAACTACAATATCGAGGTCGCCGATGGGACCGCCCACGTGACCGCCGGCCATGACGGGACCATGATCGACCGTGACAAATTCAAATCAGAATTGGACACGGCGTTCTTTACCAGCGACGAGCCCCACGCATTCCTTGTCGCCCGTGCCGAATATGCAGCTCTCCAAATCACCGAGGAAGCGGCTCAGATAACGTGCGACCAGGTGAACCAAGCAATCAAATACGGCGTACAGTTCAACTACAACGGGACAGCCTGGCCGGTCGATTCGAAGACGTTCGGAAGTTGGATATCCACAAAAACCTCGAAGCAAGGCGATGCCTGGGTGCTGCAGCCTTTTGTCGACTACCAAAAGGCAAAAGGGGCCGTTTTCGGGCACTTGAAGCCGGTCTTCGACGGAGGCCATGTGACCGTCAGCTTCGCTGTCGAGAACTCGGCGGCCTATGTATCCGCGAACGCCGAGGGCACGGTACCCCTTGCAAACAAGGCAATCGACGATCTGAACCAGACCCTTTTCCCGGTCGATGGGAAGGGTGCCGCACCGACCGAGCAGCTTGCCGTCCAGGTGGACTCGACGCCGATCCCCGAGAAGCTTAGCCTCGGAGACGCGCTCGACTACGGCATAGTAAGCAACTTCGCCGAGTATACGAGCGAATACACAGAATCGGCGACCAACAGGAACCATAATATCCACCTTGCGGCCGACAAGCTGAACAACTCGGTTATCAAGGCAGACGGAGGCGTATGGTCGTTCAACGAGACGGCGGGGAACTGCAACGCCGAAGCGGGATTCTTAGGCGCGGGCACCATCCTCGACGGCGAGTACGTTGATGACATCGGAGGAGGGATATGCCAGGTCGCGACAACGATCTTCAACGCGGTCTACAAGTCGGGCCTGCCTGTCACCGAAAGGCACAACCACACACTCTACATCGCGAGCTATCCGGCAGGGAGGGACGCCGCAGTCAGCTGGCCGGACCTCGACCTCAAATGGAAGAACACCCTGGCCTAGGACGTTTGGCTCACCACCTCGTATACAGGCACGAGCATCACCGCCTGCCTCTTTGGGGTAAGCCCCGAATACCAGGTAAGCACCGCAACAGGGAACTGGGAAGAGGGCGAGAAGTTCAAGACCAAGACCATCACCGACGAGAGCCTTAAACCTGGTACGAGCTATGTGAAGACCCCCGGCGTCGACGGGAGCAAGATCACGGTTGTGCGTACGGTGAAAGACAAACAGGGTAAAATAATAAGCGAGCAAGTCTTTGCATCGGTCTACGAACCGAAAAACGAGGTAAAGGTCGAGGGGCCGAAGAAGGAAGAACCCCCGGCAGCATAAAACCCAGGACAAGAAAGGCAGCAAACGTGTATTTTCAGCAGGAGGTTGAAACCATGCCGGCCGACAAGCTTGCCGAACTGCAGCTTGGACGGCTCAAGAAGCTGGTCGCATATGTCTATGAGCGCATCCCCTTCTACCGGGAGGCCTTCGACGCGACCGGTGTGGCACCTGGGGACATACAGAGCCTCGAGGATATCGGCAAACTGCCCTTCACCGCTAAACAAGACCTGAGGGATGCCTACCCCTTCAAGATGTTCGCTGTGCCGAACAAGGAGGTTGTGCGCATCCATGCGTCGTCGGGCACGACAGGCACCGCCACCGTTGTCGGATATACCGAGAACGACCTTAAGAACTGGGGCGACTGCTTTGGGCGCTTCATCGTTGCCGCCAATGGCTCGAAGGACAGCATCGTGCAGGTGGCCTACGGATACGGGCTGTTCACCGGAGGGCTCGGTGCCCATCAGGGTGCGGAGGCGGTCGGATGCACCACCGTGCCGATGTCTTCGGGAAACACCAAGCGTCAAGTCCAGTTCATGAATGATTTTGGATCCGACATCCTGTGCTGCACCCCCTCCTATGCCCTTTTGATAGCCGACACGGCTATCGAGGAAGGGTTCGACCCGGCTGCAGAATTCAAGCTATCTGCTGCAATACTCGGAGCCGAGCCCTGTTCAGAAGGTATGCGAAAAGAGATCCAGGATAAGCTGGGCGTAAAGATGCATGACATCTACGGCCTCTCCGAAGTCATGGGCCCGGGCGTCGCCTGCGAATGCGGCTGCCAAAACGGACTCCATGTGTCCGAGGACCACTTCCTGGTAGAGATCGTCGACCCCGACACCCTCCAGCCGGTGCCGGACGGACAGTGGGGTGAGGCGGTGTTCACCACCTTGACCAAGGAATGCTCTCCACTCATCCGCTACCGGACACGCGATATCACGCGCATCGTCGAAGGCGCATGCGACTGCGGCAGAACGCTTCGCCGTATCGACCGCATCGCAGGCCGCACCGACGATATGCTTATCATCAGGGGAGTCAACGTGTTCCCGTCACAGATCGAGGAAGTCATCACCAAATTCGACGAGGTCACGGCCCAGTACCAGATCGTATTGACCACGAAAGGGCCGCTCGACTACGTCCAGCTGCTCGTTGAGACCGTGCCCGATTTCCCCTTCGACGAGGTACGCAAGCTTGAGGCGCTCAAGAAGAGCATCGCAGGCGAGCTCAAGAGCAACCTGCAGGTATCGATCGATGTGAAGATCGTCGAGCCGAAAACGATTGAGAGAAGCGAAGGCAAGGCAAAGCGCATCATCGATATGAGGGAAGGGAAGTAGCAATGATTTCTCAGCTGACCGTATTCCTAGAAAACCGCACCGGGCACCTGGCAAGCGCCTGCCGCATAATCGCCGACGCAGGCATCAACATGAAGGCGCTCTTCCTCGCCGACACCGAAGACTTCGGCATCGCCCGCATATTCTGCGATACGCCCGAGACCGCCGAGGCGGCGCTCAAGGAGGCAGGCTACCGCGCCCGGGTGATCCAAGTCCTGGGCGTGCGGGTGCCAGACCGCCAAGGCGGACTCGCAGAGCTCTTGGAGTTCCTCGACAGCCACCAGGTAAATGTCGAATACGGATACTGTTTTTCGATCAATCAGGAGTACGCCATCGACGTCTTGAAGGTAAGCGACCCCGGCATCGAGGATAGGCTTGTAGCGGCCGGATATAGGCTTGTTGCCGGTGAAGAGGTATATAAAGTTGACTGATTCGATCCGCACCAAACTGCCAAGCCGGCTGATCAAAGGCCTTGCGGCCTTTGCGCTTGCTTTCAGCCTGATCCTGTCCGCCGCACCGGAGACGGCCTATGCCGATGTCCGGAAGGCCGACATCATCATGGGCAGCAGCGTTGATGCGCGTGGGCTTTCGGTGGCGCAGTGCCCCAGTATCGAGGCGCAATACGCCGCCGTCATGGGCCAAGACGGCACCGTTTACTTTGAGCGTTCGTCGGGGACGCCGACCCAGATCGCGTCTATCACGAAGATCATGACTGCCTTGGTGGCGCTTGACCACATGAAGATGGACGACACGGTCACGGTAAGCGCACGGGCCGCGGCCGTGGGCGAATCGTCAGCATCTTTGAGGGAGGGCGACACGCTCACCTTCGAGAATGCCTTGAAGGCGCTTTTGATCCCTTCCGGCAACGATGCAGCCGTGGCCATAGCCGAGACCGTAGGGGCCAAGCTTGGCAACGGGGCTACAGGCGCCGCGGCGGAATCCGCCTTCGTGGACGCCATGAACAAGAAGGGCGCCGATATCGGTTTGACAGAAACGGTGTTTCGCAACTCGCATGGGCTCGACGATGAGGAGTTTGCGGGAGACCAGCATAGCAGTGCGCTCGATGTGGCGAAGATGGCGAAGCTGGCCATGCAGGACAGTGCGTTTCGCACAACGGTGTCGGCCGGGTCGAGCTCGATTCCCGTAACACACGCCGACAAGACGAAAGGCACCATTGAGCTGGCGACAACCGACCTTATGATCGGCAATTTCAACGGTGCCTGCGGCATCAAGACCGGATACACCAACCTGGCGGGATATTCGTTTGCCGGCGCTGCGAACCGCGACGGCAAGGACATGTACGCCATAGTGATCCATTCAAACTCCGAGATCCAGCGCTTCACGGACGCCCAGGAACTGCTTGATTGGGCGTTCGAGCACAACGTCACCTACCCTTTGGCGCAAAGCAACCAGACTGCCTCCATGACCAAGGACGGCAAGACGTCCACCGTGCCGGTGGTTGCCCTCGTCAGCCATTCGGATTGGATCAACAAGCAGGTGAAGGCTACCCTTTCGGATCCGACGGCCGCAATCGAGGTGTTCGACCTCAACGGGAACATCAGCCAGTCGGCCGAGTACGAGAAGGTTTCCGGTGATATCAAGGTCGGCGACAAACTGGGTACGATCACCTTCAAGCAGCGCAACAACGAGGTTGCCAAGGCAGACATCGTGGCGTGCGAGGACGTCAAGGCCCCCGACCTCTTCGAAGGAATCGGCATCTGGTGGGACCGGCTGTTCCGAGGCTTCAACAACCAACCTACCGAAGCGGAGAGCGTGCTTTTAAACGAAACACCGCGCCTGCATGACAAGGCGGGCGGATCATAGGACATGAGTGCTCAGGGTACCAATAAGCGAGGCGAGGCGAACCATGGATAATATATGCCAGATATGCGGAAATGAGATGCTGCCGGATGCAACAAGTTGTCCCAGCTGCGGATTCAGGCCCGTTGAGACGACACAGAGCTTCAAGCCGGTCTCGCTTGATGATGGCGAAATGAAGGCTGGCTCTGAAAAACCCCAGTCTGAGGCCGAACTGAGGATCATACGCGGGCCACAGATCGAGACCATATTCCACCTGGAAGCAGGCACCTTCACCATCGGGCGCAACCCGAAATGCGACATCTTCCTCAACGACATGACGGTGTCCCGCGAGCACGCCCAGATCTATCGCCAGAATGACAGGTTCGCCATCAGGGACAGTAACTCCTTCAACGGCGTTTGGGTCAACAACGAAAACATCGAGGAGGCGGTCTTGCAGGAAGGCGATATCATACAAATCGGTGCCTTTTGCCTTTTGTACAAAGAAAAGGCATAGGGCGGGGCCGGCTTGATATAGAATCTGTCTGAGAACCCGCCGCTTGAAGACATGAGCGTCCTTCCGTAGACAAAAAGGGAGCATACACAATGGAACTGTTATCAGGAAATGAGGCGATAGCCCAGGGTGCCTGGGAGGCCGGTGCGCACATCGGCGCTGCATACCCCGGCACGCCTTCGACCGAGACCATGGAGGCCTTCGCATGCAAGGAAGGCGTCTATGCCGAATGGTGCCCCAATGAGAAGGTTGCCCTCGAAGTTGCCATCGGCGCCTCTGCCGCAGGTGCACGGGTGCTCTGCACCATGAAGCACGTCGGGGTCAACGTGGCTGCCGACCCGCTGTTCACAGCTGCCTATACAGGTGTCGGCGGCGGACTTGTCGTGCTTGCGGCAGACGACCCCGGCATGCACTCATCCCAAAACGAGCAGGACTCCCGCTTCTATGCACTTGCCGCGCGTGTCCCTATGTTGGAACCGGCTGATTCGGGCGAGGCCTGCGCGTTCACACGGGAGGCCTTCGATTTGTCGGAGCGTTTCGACGTTCCCTTCATGGTCCGGTCCGCTGTCCGTATCTCGCATGCTAAAACCCTGGTCGAGCTTGGCAATAGGGAGGAGAGGCCTTATGTCGAGTACGCGAGCGACCCTTCGAAATGGGTCATGATGCCCGCCTGGGCGAAGCCCCGCAGGAAGGCGCAGGACGAACGAGTGGCCGCCTTGAAGGCTTGGGCAGATGAGTGTGCCTACAATGTGCAGGAGATGAGGGGCACGGCGATAGGCGTTGTGTGCTCCGGCGCAAGCTATCAATACGTGCGCGAGGCCTTACCCGATGCCTCGCTTTTCAAGCTCGGGCTCGTCTGGCCTTTGCCAGAGAAGTCGCTAAAAGCTTTTGCTGCAGGCGTTGACAGGTTGTATGTGGTAGAGGAGGCGTCAGACTACCTTTCGATGCAGGTAAAGGCCTTGGGGATTGAGGTATCGACGCCTCCCCAGGCACTGCCGCCCGATGGAGAGCTCAGGCCCGGTATCATCAAGGCAGCGTTCGGGCTGGGCGAGGCTTCCCACCTTGAAGCACCTGCCGATATTCCTGCCAGGCCTCCTGCGCTTTGCCCGGGATGCCCGCATCGCCTCGTATTCAAAGAGCTCAGCAGGATGAAGGCGATAATCACTGGCGACATCGGCTGCTATACATTGGCTGCGCTTCCCCCGCTTTCCGCCATGGATACCTGCGTCGACATGGGATCTTCGATCTCCATGGCGCACGGCTTCGAGTTGGTCAGAGGCGGCGAGAAGCGTCCTATCGTGGGCGTTATCGGGGATTCCACCTTCGCCCATTCGGGGTTGAGCTCGCTTATCAACACGGTTTACAATAAAGGCGGGGGCACCGTCGCCATCCTCGACAACTCCACAACAGCGATGACCGGCCGGCAAGGAAACCCCTTTAACGGAGAGACCCTGCAGAAGCGGCCTTCGAGGGAGTTGGACCTTGAGGGGGTCGTCAGGGCGTTGGGCATTGAGGACGTCCAGGTGGTGGACCCCCATAATGCAAAGGATGTCCGTACCGCCCTGAAAAACGCCAGCATGAACGAAGACTTGAGCGTCTTGATATTCCGTGCCCCCTGCGTGCTCCTTGAGCGCAAACGCGAGGCCCCCGTTATGGCAACCGCCGATTGCCGGGCCTGCGGCGTCTGCTCGACCTTGGGCTGTCCGGCAATCTCGAAGGATCCAGAAACAGGCCTATCGCAGGTGGATGAGGTGCTCTGCATCGGCTGCGGCCAGTGCGTCCAGCACTGCGCCTACGGGGCATTGGTAAGCAAAGAAACGAAGTAGGGGATGACCATGACCGAAAACCCAACCAAGGCCGAGACGACGACCGTTGTACTCTGCGGTGTCGGAGGACAAGGCACTATCCTTGCCGCCGACCTGCTTGCCAAGACAGCACAGGCCTCGGGCTGCGACGTGAAGCTCTCGGAAGTCCACGGCATGGCACAACGGGGCGGGGCGGTCACCACCGTCGTCCGCTTCGGCAGGGAGGTTGCCTCGATGGTTGCCGATCCCGGCAGCGCAGACCACGTGGTCGCGTTTGAGACCCTCGAGGCGCTGCGGAACCTGAACATGCTCAAGAGGGGTGGAAGCCTGTTGGTCAACGACCAGTCGATCACGCCTTTACCGGTGGCCACCGGCAAAGCGCGCATACCCCAAGACCTCGATACCTTGCTCGAGGATGCCGGCGCCTATCTGATTGCCGCCGACCAACTGGCCGAGGAAGCAGGAAACGTCGCCGCGGCCAATGTCGTCTTGATGGGCGCGCTTGCGGCGAAGCTCGAATTCGACCTCGATGTTTGGAAGGCGCAGATCGCCCGCCGCGTCCCGGAGAAAACCGTCGAAGTGAACATCGCCGCTTTCGAAGCCGGCGTTTCTGCGATAGAAGGCAGGTAGTATCATGAGTGTATCCCAGATCAGCGTCTTCGTTGAAAGCCAGCCAGGCCATCTTGCACGGATCCTCGGGGCTTTCGAACAGGCTGGAATAAACGTCCGCGGGTACAGCGCCTCGGATACCGAGGACTTCGGCATCGCGCGTTTCATCTTGGACGACCCGCAAAAGGCGCTGGCCACGCTTTCGGAGATGGGGAGCGCCGTTACCACGACAGACGTTGTCTGCATCAAGCTTGATGACCGGCCAGGCGAGCTTGCCCGTGTCATGAAGGTGATCGGCGATGCCGGGATCAACATAGGATATAGCTACTCGATGATCTCAACCTATATAATTCTGAAGGTCGACGATATCGCATCGGCCGAGAAGGCCCTTGCCACCGAGCCCATAAGCCTCGTCAGCCAGGCTGAAATCACCGGGCTTCATTAGGGGGGGATAGATGGATACCGTTCGGAAAAGCATCATGTTCGATCCGCAGATTGAAACAGCCCCACGAGAAGAGATCAGGGCAATCCAGCTTGAGAAACTCAAGAACCAAGTCGCGTGGGCATATGGACAGGTCTCCTGGTATCGGGAGCGTATGGACGATATGGGTGTGCGGCCCCAAGACATCAAAGGCCTGGGAGACATCAGCCTCTTGCCCTTCACCGACAAGAAGGTGTTGCGGGATACCTACCCCTACGGCCTCTTCGCCATCCCGCTCGACGAGGTCATCCGGCTCCATGCATCGTCGGGAACCACGGGCAAGCCGATCGTCGTAGGCTACAACAGGCACGACCTTGACGTCTGGAGCGACTGTATCGCACGCTTGGCGCAGATGGCGGGTGTCGTTCCCGGGGACCGCGTGCAGATGGCCTTCGGCTACGGCATGTTCACCGGCGGCTTCGGCCTCCATTACGGCCTTGAGAAGCTCGGCTGCATGATGATCCCGGCCGGATCGGGCAACTCTGAGCGCCAGCTTATGATGATAGAGGACTACGGCTCGACCGTCCTGATTGCGACCCCGTCCTATGCGCTGCACCTTTGCGAGGTCGGGGAGGCCTGCGGATTCGACTGGGAGGCATCGACGCTTCGCGTGGGGCTTTTCGGAGGCGAACCCTGCCCGCCGCAGCTCAAGGATGAGATCGAAAGCCGCATGCATATCACCTGTACCGACAACTACGGTCTGACCGAAGTGATGGGGCCAGGCGTCTCAGGCGAATGCCTCTCAGCCCGCGACCAGCAACATATTGCCGAGGACCATTTCTTCTGCGAGATCATAGACCCTGATACCGGGGAGCCCTTGCCCGACGGCGCTGAGGGGGAGCTCGTCATCACCCCCCTCGACAAACAGGCCTTCCCCGTGCTCCGCTACCGCACGCATGACCTCACGCAACTCGTGACAAAGCCTTGCGCATGCGGGCGTACGCATGCGCGCATGCACAAGGTCCGCACCCGCACCGACGACATGCTCA
>JAVBQH010000116.1:0-5088 GCA_031549175.1 Raoultibacter sp. | reverse complement strand
CTTGCCACGTCATCGGAGTTGACCATGGCGGGCGTGACCTCCTCTTCGGGCTCCTCAAGGAACTCGAAGACGCGCTCGGCGGCGGCGGCCATGGACTGCAGCACGTTCGACACCTGCGTGAGCTGCGTGATGGGCTGCGTGAAGTTCGACACGTACTGGATGAACGCCTGGATGTCGCCGATGGTGATGACACCCTGGATGGCGAAGACGCTGCCGAGGATGGCAACGACCACATACCCCAGGTTGCTGATGAACTTCATGATGGGCTGCATGAGGCCAGAAATGAACTGGGACTTCCAGGCCGACTCATACAGCTTGTCATTGGTCTTGTTGAAGGCCTCGACCGTCGTGTCCTCCTGGTTGAAGGCCTTGATGATCGAATGGCCCGAGAAACTTTCCTCGACCTGGCCGTTGATCGCGCCAAGCGTGTTCTGTTGCGACAGGAAGTACTTCTGCGACTTCTTCACCACGATCATGACGAGCACGAGCGACACGGGCAGGATGACGATGGTCACGAGCGTCAGGATCACGTTCATCGTGAGCATCATGATGATCACGCCAATTATAGTCGTGACCGAGGTGATGAGCTGCGTCACCCCCTGGTTGAGGCTTTGCCCGAGCGTGTCGACGTCGTTCGTGATGCGCGAGAGCGTGTTCCCGACCGAATTGCGCTCGAAATACCCGAGCGGCATGCGGTCGATCTTCGCCTCGATCTGCTGGCGCATGAGGTAGGTCGTCCGCTGCGAGATCTTGCTCATGAGCCACCCCTGCACAAATGAACAGAGGGCGGACAGGACATAGAGGCCCAGCGTGAACAGGAGGATCTCGGCGACCTTTTGGAAGTCGATGTCGCCGGTCCGCTGGATCTGTGCGGCAATGCCCGTGAAGAGCTCGGTCGTCGCCGTAGAGAGGACCTTCGGCCCCACGATGCTGAATACGGTAGAGCCGATGGCGAAGACGAACACGACCGCGAGCAGGAACTTGAACCTGCCCATGAACTTGAGCATCTTGAACAGCGTGCCCTTGAAGTCCTTGGCCTTCTCGGTCGGGCCCATGCCGCCATGGGGGCCGCCCATGGGGCCGCCGCGCCTCGGGGGCTGCGGGGCCTCTTGCACCTGGCTGTTCCCAGCTGGATTCTTTTCTGCCGCGCTCATGCCGCATCACCCCCCATCAGCTCCTCGACACTCAGTTGGGAGGTCGCGATCTCCTTATAGGTCTCGCAGCCCTCCATGAGCTCTTTGTGCGTTCCGGTGCCGACGATGCGCCCGTCATCGAGGACCACGATCTTGTCGGCCTGCATGATCGTGGAAATACGCTGGGCGACGATCAGCACCGTCTTGCCTTTCAACTGGGAATTCATCGCCTGGCGCAGGGCGGCGTCGGTCTTGAAGTCGAGAGCCGAGAAGGAGTCGTCGAAAAGGTAGGCGCGTGCCTCGGAAGCAAGCGCACGGGCGATGGCCAGGCGCTGGCGCTGCCCGCCCGATACGTTCGTCCCGCCTTGGGATATGGATGACTCGTAGGCATCGTCCTTCGCCTCGATGAAGTCTGTCGACTGGGCGATCTCGGCCGCCCTCTCGACGTCGGCGTCGCGCATGCACCCGTTCGAATAGGCGATGTTCGATTGAATGGTGCCCGAGAACAGGAAGGCCTTCTGGGGCACGTAGCCGAGGTTTCGCCGGAGCTCTTTTTGCGACAGCTCCCGGATGTCGACGCCGTCGAGCGTGATGGAGCCCTGGGTCACATCGTAGAAGCGCTCGACAAGTTTGAGTATGGTTGATTTGCCCGACCCGGTCGAGCCGATGAATGCGGTGGTCTTGCCGGCCTCCGCCGTGAAGCTGATGTCGGTCAGCACGTTTGCGGGCGCATCGGGGTAGGCGAAGCTCACCTTGTCGAACTCGATCGCCGCGCCTTCCCCGCTGCGGATGTCGCGGTCAAGCGGCTTTTCAGGGTCGTGGATGGTCGGCTGGGTGTCCACGACCTCGTTGATGCGCTGTGCGGCGACGTCGGCGCGGGGCAGCATGACGGCCATCATGGATATCATGAGGAAGGACATGATGATGAACATGGCGTAGGTGATGAATGCGATCATGTCGCCCGTCTGGATGGTGCCGTCGTCGATGTAGCCGCCGGCGACCCAGACGATCAGCACCGAGATGCCGTTCATTATGAGCATCATCAGCGGGAACATGAAGGACATGGCCCGGTTGACGAAAAGCTGGTTTTTCATGAGGACCGTGCTCGCCTCGTCGAAGCGCTCCTCCTCATGGGGCTGGCGTCCGAAGGCACGGATGACCGAGAGGCCGTTCAGTATCTCGCGCGACACCAGGTTTACGCGGTCGATCAGGCTCTGCATGACCTTGAACTTCGGCATTGCGACGATGAACAGGACGGCGACGACAATGACGAGGATCACGACAGCAAGGACGATGATCCAGCTCATAGCAGCATTCGTGGTCGACACCATGATGATGCCGCCGATGGCGAGAATGGGGGCATAGAGGAGCATGCGCAGCATGAACACGAGCACCATCTGGATCTGCTGGACGTCGTTGGTCCCCCGCGTGATGAGCGAGGCCGCGCTGAATCTGCCGATCTCGGCATCGGAGAAGCTGAGCACGCGGGAGAAAAGCCTTGAGCGGAGGCTGTGGCCGATCTTTGCGGCCGCGCGCGAACCGATATAGGCGACGATGATCGACACCACCACGCCGAGCGCCGTCAGCCCGACCATGATGAGGCCGACCCCGAGCAGGTAGTCAAGCTGCATCTGGCCCATATCGATGCCGAGCGCCTCGTATTCGGAAATGGTCGCCTGGATGGCCTGCTGCTCCAACATGGATTCGTCGAAGGAGTCCATCTGGCCTGCCGCCTGCGAAATACCCTGCTGCACCTGGTCCTTCGTCACCATCCCTGCCGAATAGGCGGCATAGAGCCGATTGATGTCCAGATCAGGAATCTGGTCGGCGTATTCTATGATCACCAAGGGCATGGAGATGATAGCGTCGAGGTCGTCGCGTTCGGACTTCCCGGTGTCGTTGAGCTCGTAGGTTCCCTTGTCGGTCTCGTCATAGGCGTCGCGGATCGTCTGCTCGTCTTGCGGCGAGCTCAGCATACAGACCTCGTCGAAGGTGCTGTCGCGCATCTCTTGCGGCGAAGCGTGCTCGACGCCCGACTGCTGGATGCCGATGTCGACGATATTCGCCGTGTAGCGCGGAAGGCTGAGGTCGGTGAATGCCTGCACGACCAGCAAAAGGACGATGAGCAGAACCGCCAGCTTGACCTGCTTGAGATATTTTATAATGTGCATCTGTTTCCTTTATTCGTCGAAATCGGTGGTGTCGTGCGGGTTCGGAGGAGAAGCGCTGTCCCCCGGCGGCGCGCAGCATTTATGCTGCATCTTCTGGACCTTGCCCTCCCCTTCCTGCTGCTTGTAGAAATCGAGTATCTTCTCGAGCGTTTCCATCAGGTGGCCCATGTCCTCTTCCCCGACGTAGGCGATCAGCTCGTCGAGGTGGTCTTCGCGGATGCGGGCGGCCTTTTCGGCCATGGATGCCCCACGGTCGGTAAGCTCAAGGGACACGGCGCGCGAATCCCCGCTCATGCGTGCACGCACGAGGTATCCCTTTTCCTCGAGAACCTTGAGGGTTTGGGAAAGGGCGCTTGGTGTGAGGTGAAGGCGCTTTGCAATGAAGTGGGGCTGGATGGCATCCATCCCGTGCAGGCCCGCGAAGTAGATCGCGATGATAACGGTCGCCTCCGAGGGGGTCAGGTCGGCAGGCGCGACCATGGGAAGGTAGCGCTCCTGCTTGAAACGCTGCATGATGGCGAATACCTTCCGTTTTGCCTCGTCATACTGCATGCCCGTACCCACGCCTTCCCAGTCGGCTGCCGATATTGCCTGAACGGCCGCTGATGCCGTGGCCAAAGCCGCGGCAAGGCGCCGTAGATTGTTTAGCTGCTAAACTATATCACTCTGAAAGTATTTGTATAGTACTTGGTTTCGACTGTGTAATCTTCTTCATAGGCGCTGATCGGAGCAAGTCGGTCGCCTTATGGCCGAGGCACAGGGGAAAAGACCCTGCGGTTCCTGTATGCAGGCTGTTTCGGTCCACACAGCATCAAAAAGGGTCCTTCGAGGACCCTTGGGGAAATTGATGGCGGGATGTACGAGACTCGAACTCGCGACCTCCGACGTGACAGGCCGGCGCTCTAACCAACTGAGCTAACACCCCGTTTAGTGCAGCGTCCGTTATTCTACTGGTAAACCTTGTGCGGCGCAAGACTTTATTCCCGAGTTTTTTTAAGCGACAGGGCAACGGCCGCCAAGGCGATCGCCCCTGCCGCCACCGGTGGCCAGAGCGGCACATCCCCCGTTGCAGCGAGGCCCGTGCCCGCCCCACCGCCCGCAGGCGTCGGCAGGGGCGTCGGTGCGGGCGTCGCGACCGAAAGCGTGAAGGGCTGGCGCGTAGTCCCCCACTCGTTCATGGCGACGACCGTGAACGGGTAGGTGCCCGAAGCGAGCGCGGCGGGCACTGTGAGCACGCCTGTATTGGGGTTGACCGAGACGCCTGCCGGGGCGCCGTCGAGCGTCCAGATGGCAGGGAGGTCGCTCAGGGCGACAAGCTGGAAGGTGCCACCTGCGCCCTGAGGGAAAGAGGCCGTTGCGGCGGATGTGATCAAAGGCCCCGAGGCGCGCGTCCACCCGTCGAGGTAGGGCGTGCCGAACTCGCCATGCCAGAAGCCCGTCGCGCCGTCGGGGTATGCAAGCATGCCAGCAGAGGGCACGCTCTCGAAGACGGCCGGATCCCAACCGGAGGGAGCTGCGAGGGCGGACTCGAACCCGATGTAGACAAGCGAGGTGCTGGGGAGGGCGGCATCACCGAAGAGGTAGGCCCCCACGCGTGCCGGCGTGCCCTCGAAGCTGACCGCCTGCAGTCCCGTGCCGTAGAAGGCGCCGTCCTCGATAGTCTGCACTGTTGCGGGGATGACAAGGCCTCCGGTGATGCTTGTGCAGTCGGCAAAGGCGCCGTTGCCGATGGATGAGAGGGACGAGGCACCTGAGAGGTCAAGGGAGGCAAGGCCTGTGCATTT
>JAVBQH010000111.1:0-5311 GCA_031549175.1 Raoultibacter sp. | reverse complement strand
TAAGAAGCCGATCAGCAAAGCAAGCGCCTTTTCTGGAAGCGACTGGCGCTCCTTGCCGGCAGGATCTTTGGTCCACAGGCTTGGTTGGCTCATGTAGACGGCACCGCCCGCAGAAGAGGTGCCATGGCTGCCATTGGGGCGGGGTTTCCGGGTGTTGTTCGCAGTTACGCTGCCGGCCTGGGTAGCCTTTGTCTTCTGGTGGCTGGCCGGCTTCGCGCCATAGGGCTTCCGGCTGCCGCCTCCTGCATGTGCGCCTGGCTTTTTCGGGGCTGTCCTTGCCGCTGCCTTCCGTTGCGGCGCGGCCGCGCCGACAGGGGTCCTTGCCCTGCCTGTGCCGGCAGGCGTGGGCTTCGCCGGTTTCGCAGGCGTATTGTTGGAGGGGGTTTCAGGCTTTTTGGGCGTAGTCGAATCAGGCCGCGTCGAGTTGGGTTGTGGTCGCGGTGCTGGTCTGTTGGTAGTTTTTCGCCTCTTAGGTTGATTCACGCGCTTTGCTCATCCGATGCTGCAGTGGCCGCCTTCAATTGCTTATAAGCAGTATAGATATAGTAAATACATGTGAACAAGCTCAACACAAGACCTATATACACAAACCAAATGCCCCACGAAACCGGATCTGGACCAAACCCAGGGAATATGCTAGAATCCGCAACCCCGAGCCCGGGGATTTGCGGCCAATTCAACAGCAACCCCGCAAAGCCGAACATGAGGAAGGCGGTTGTGACTTTCCCGAGATAGATCACCGGGATTCGGATTTTATACTTGCTGAGCAGGTAGCCGCCGCCGAGGAGCATGAGCCCGTCACGGGCTATGACGAAGACCACGATCCAGAGCGGAAGGCGGCCGACCAGCAGCAACCCGACCACACCTGCAAGGATCAGCACGCGGTCGACCGCGGGATCCATAAGCTGCCCGAGCCTGCTGACGCTGTTGGTTCGCCGTGCGACCTGGCCATCGATCCAGTCGGTCCCTGCTGCCAGGGCATAGACCACCGTCGCCCAGATGTCGTGGCCGTCAAGGAGGAGCACCAGGAAAGGCGCTACCAGGCAGAGCCGGATCAGGGATATCAGGTTCGGGATGGTGAGGATCTTGTCGCTTACCTGTTCCTCATCGGCATGGACGTCTTCCAAGCCTTGGTCTCCAAGCCCCTCATCCGTCTGGATGGTTTTATCGTTCACCCAAGCCCACCTTCTTTTCCGTTTCAAGGCGCACACGCGGCACCTTTGAGCCCCCATCAAAAACCGGACCCATGCAGGGCACGAGTCCGGTCACAGCAAGTGGATAGGGAAAACCCTTGTCCTAGGATTGCTCCTTTTCGCGTGCAGCCTTTGCCTCTTTGGCGGCCTTTATTCTAGCAGCTTTCTCAGCTTCCTTGGCGGCTATTTCGTCTTCGCTGGGTGACGGCTTGACAACGACATCGATGGATTTCTTCTGCGCGACAGGGGCATAGGTAGGCTTCATCTCCAAGCAGCTTTGCGGGCATTCGCGAACGCAGCTTCCGCATTGCACACACCGGAAACGATCTATCGACCAGGTATCGACCTGCTTCTCTACGAGGATTGCACCGGTCGGGCAGCGCTTCATACAGATGCCGCACATGATGCAGTCCTCTATGGTGATGTGGATATGCCCTTTAAGCCCCTTGGGCACAAACCGATGCTCCGCCGGGTATTGGATGGTCTCCGGCTTCTTGAACAGCGAGGCTATGGTCATTTTTCCAAGTTTTGTTCCCATGTCCCCTACCTTTCCGTACAGCTGATGCAAGGATCGATGGTAAGCACGATCATGTTGACGTCAGCAAGGTCGCATCCGGCAAGGGCAGTGGTCATCCCCGCAAGGTTTTGCGAGGTGGGGGTTCTCATACGCATCCGCTCAAGATACTTCGTCCCGTTGCCGCGGGCATAGTAATAGCATTCGCCACGGGGCTGCTCGACCACGTTCGAGGCCTCGGAACCATCTACGGGCGCCCCTTTGACCGGCACCTCTATATCGCCTGCAGGAACCTTCGCGATCAGCTCATTGATGATGTCGATCGATTGGAGGACCTCAAGGGCGCGGACCTTCACACGTGCATAGCAGTCGCCGTCGGTGTCGAGGATCGGCTGGAAGTCGGAAAGCGCTCCATATCCGCCGTTACCGAGCATGCGGCTGTCGTTGTTCACGTTCGACGCGCGCGCAAAGGGGCCGACCATGCACTGGTCGATAGCCGCCTGCTGGCTTATCACGCCGACGCCCGCCGTACGGTTTTTAACCGAGTAGTCTTTGAGGAAGGTGTTGCAGATCTGGCGGTACTCGTCACGTATTCCCTCAAGCGTGCTCTGCATGCGCTCGAACTGATCCGGGCTGATGTCGCGTACCACCCCGCCGATCTTCACAACGGAGAAGATGACCCGCCCGCCTGTGGTGGCCTCGAAGACGTCAAGCACGCGCTCGCGAAGGCGCCAGGTGTGCATGAACAGGCTCTCGAAGCCGAATGCGTCAGCCGCGAGGCCCATCCACAACAGATGTGAATGAATACGGGAGAGCTCGTGCCAGATGGTGCGGAGGTATTCCGCGCGCTTCGGCACCTCGACCCCCATGAGCCGTTCGATGGTCTCCGCATATCCGTAAGAGTGTCCGAAGGCGCAGATGCCGCAGATACGCTCGGCGACGTACAGGAATTGGTGTATGTCACGCGCCTCGACGAGCTTCTCGAGGCCGCGGTGGATGAAGCCGATCTGTGGAAGGGCCTCGATGACGGTTTCGTCCTCGACCACCAAGTCAAGATGGAGCGGCTCGGGCAGCACCGGGTGCTGGGGGCCAAAGGGGATGACAGTTGCTTTACCCATCCTACTCACCTCCCTTTTCCTCTGCGGCGGCCTTGGCAGCCTTAGCCTCCATTGCTTTGCGTACCTTCTCGGCCTTTTCAGGATCCATGTCGGCAAGCTTCGCCTCCATGTCGGCCTCTTTCGCCTCGACGTCGATCGTTGCCTGGGCATCTTTGGCAGCTTTCGCGGCCTGGGCGGCCTTGATCTTCGCCGCCTTTTCCCGCGCCTCTTTCTGGGCTGGCGAGATGATGGTCATGGGCTCGCTGTGCGAGACCTGGTAGAACTTTCCGCCGAAGTCGAGCGCGTTGCCGACGACATTGACGCCGAACAGGTCGTGCGCCTCGTTCTCAAAGACGAACGCCGAGATGTACTTGTCGGTGATCGAGGGGATCTCGTCGTTTTTCTGCACTCCTGTGATGGTGTGGTTCTCTATGGTGTTTCCCTTCATAAAGGAATACTGCATGTCGATTCCCTCTTCGGTGTTCACACACAGCATCTGCACGAGCCGGAAGCCTTGCTTCTTATGGTCGGCCGCGCATTGGGGGAGCTCTTCAATGGTGAGTGGTAAAAACTGTGTTTCCAGGGTCATCTTCGCTCAAGCTCCTTTCTTCTGCTCTGCCAAGGCCTTGGCCTTCGCATCCAAGATGCCGAGGCCTTCGACAACCGCATCGATGATGGACTCGGGGCGCACGGCACAGCCGGGGGCGTAGACATCCACCGGTATTGCCTGGTCAACACCGCCGATGACGTTGTAGCAGTCATGGAAGATACCGGCAGAGCAGGCGCAGATACCGCAGGCGATGACCACCTTGGGCTCGACCATCTGATTGTAGATCTCTTTCACCGTATGGATGTTCTGCTCGTTGACGCTTCCCGTCACGAGGAAGATGTCGGCATGCTTGGGATTGCCGGTGTTGATGATGCCGAAACGCTCGACGTCATAGCCCGGGCACAATGCCGCGAGCACTTCGATATCGCAGCCGTTGCAGCTTGAGGCGTCGTAGTGGATGACCCATGGTGATTTCGTTGCAAAAGACATGTGTGCATCCCTCCTTTACAGATACGCTAAGACGATAATGTTGATACCGCCGGCGATAAGCGCGACGAGCCATGCAGACTTGAACAAGGCCTGCCACTTCACGCGGGCGAAGTTGTTGTCGATCCATATCTCGAGGAAATAGACCGCAAGCGCTACGACGATTGCGATCACCCAGGATATCGGGTTGCCCCACACGAAGAACATGCCGACCCATCCGAGGAACAGGATGTTCTCGCACCAGTGCATGACCTCGACTTTGGCGAGGGTCTTTCCGCTCATCTCGGTCGTGATGCCTTTGACGATCTCTTGATGCGCGTGGTGCGAATACGAGAGGTCGAAGGGTGACTTCCGAAGCTTGATCGTGAGCACGAACAAAAAGCCTAAGAAGATCAACCAGGTGCTTCCGATGATCGGCTCGGTGAGGAAGCCGGCGATTCCGACGTCCAAAAAGCCGGTGGCCATGAAGAACCCGACCGCAACAAGGATGACCATGGGCTCATATGCCATGACCTGCAAGAGCTCGCGGTTTGCACCGATCTCTGCATAAGGCGAGCGCGTCGAATACGCCGCAACGGCGAAGAAGAGTGCCGCCAAGGTGACGATGAAGATCGAGAGCAGCAGGTTCCCGCCGCTGAAGAATATTCCGCCCGCCACAAAGGTGAAGACCAAGGCGCAGGTGACGTAGACCCCCTCGGACGAGTTGACGCTGACGTTCTCCTTCTCAAGGAGCTTGCGGACGTCGTAGTACGGCTGGAGCAGCGGCGGCCCCACCCTTCCCTGCATACGGGCGGTGATCTTGCGGTCTACGCCGGCAAGCAGGCAACCCAGTATAGGGGCAACGATTGCGAATACGAGGGTTCCGATGATGACAAATAAGATATTCATATCAATCCTCCCCTCTTACACTATTCCCACGGTCATAACCGCAGCTGCGATAAAACCGAGAACGATGATGGCCGAACAAATAAAGGTGCCGAAAGGAGAGAGCTTGCTTTCGCCGAAATAACTCTCCATATACCAGTTACGCGACGTGGCCGTGATCTCTTTCGACAAAGAGCTCTGGAAGGTGCGGTCCTTGTTGTCGATGCCGACGCCGGCCATGTAGACGTCGACCTTGCGGGCTTTGCCCTTGCCGAGGCCGGCGAACAGGACGATGATGATGAAGACCAGTATTATGCTTGCGATCCAGAGGTTGTCGCTCGTGATGCCGAGCACGAAGACCCCGAAGACGCTGAAGAGGTACTCCTCGACGATGAACTGCGAGATAAACGGCAGGAAGACGCAGCAGAGTATGAACAGCACGGCCATCAGTATGATGGATATCCATTCACTCTTGTGAACAGAGACCTCCTGGTTTCTCGGGTGCCCTGCAATGCCCGAAAGCTTGCCGAGCCATTTGCCCCAGAACATGAAGGTGGCGGCAGAGCCGAATGCAAGCAGCAGGATCAGGAATATCTGGTTCTCGGCA
>JAVBQH010000061.1:0-12305 GCA_031549175.1 Raoultibacter sp. | reverse complement strand
GTCGCCTGCCCCAGAGGAAGACCGCGCAGGGAAGGGGGTCTCATAATGGCCGACACCAAGACCCTCGCCTTCGAGATAGGAACCGAAGAGCTTCCTGCCTTCGACCTGGCGCATGCAACCAAGCAGCTGGCCGGCCTCACCGCCGATGCTCTTGACTCGATGCGGATCCCCCACGGCGAAGTGCAGGTGTTCTCAACCCCACGCCGCCTTATCGCCTTGGTCGAAGCCGTTGCATTGCAGACAGAGGCGCTTGTGGAGGAGCACAGGGGGCCGTCTGCGGCAATAGCCTTTGACGAGCAGGGCGCCCCGACCAAGGCCGCGGCAGGCTTCGCCCGTGGCAAGGGCCTCGATCCAGACCAGCTCGAACGCCGTGAGGTTGATGGGACGGAGTATGTCTTCGCAGTCCAAAACATTGCTGCGCAACCGACGCCCGGCCTCTTGCCTCAGGTGCTCGGCACCATCATAGAAGGCATCTCCTGGCCTAAATCATGCAAGTGGGGGACCGAGACCGCGTTGTTCTCGCGCCCGGTACGCTGGCTGCTCGCGCTTCTTGGCGAAGAGGTGATCCCGGTGGCCTTTGCGGGCCTCGCGGCAGGCAATACCACCTGCGGGCACCGCTTCCTATCTCCCGGGCCGCATGCCGTGGCGAAGGCCGACGAGCTTATCGGGGTCTTGGAGTCGAATTACGTCGTGCCGAGCGAAGAGCTCCGCGAGGCCGTGATCCTGAACGGGATTGAGGCGATCGAGCGGGAGACGGGGTATCGCGCCGAGCTTCCGCCCAAGACGCTCACCGAGGTCATCAACCTGACCGAATACCCCACGCCGCTCGTAGGCACCTTCGAGGAGGCGTTCCTCGAGGTTCCCGAAGAGATCATCGTTGATGCGATGCTCATGCACCAGCGGTATTTCCCGTTGTACGACCATGAGGGCAGGCTGACGAACCGCTTCATCATCGTATCGAACGGCGACCCCGCCTATAGCGAGACCATCGTCGACGGCAACGAGCGGGTGGTGCGCCCCCGGCTCTCGGACGCGAAGTTCTTCTACGAGGAGGATCTGAAACACCCCCTCGAGTACTATGTAGACGACCTCGACAAGGTGGTATTCCAAGAAAGCTTGGGCACCATGAAGGACAAGACCGACCGCGTGGTGGCCCTCGCGGCCTGCCTCGCAAACGACGCGGGGCTCGCGGACGACGAGATGCAAGACGTCGCCCGTGCCGCAAGGCTGTGCAAGGCCGACCTGGTAAGCAATGCCGTCGTCGAGTTCACCTCGGTCCAAGGCATCATGGGCTGCTATTATGCGAAGGCCTCGGGCGAGAACGACCGGGTCGCACAGGCGATAGCCGACCATTACCGGCCCCGCTTCGCCGGAGACGCCGCGCCGGCGAGCCTCGTCGGGCGCGTGGTGGCGGCAGCCGACAAGCTCGACACCATATGCGGCCTCTTCGCAGTGGGGCAAGGGCCTACCGGCTCCTCGGACCCGTTTGCGCTGCGCCGCGGTGCGATCGGCATCATCAACATGCTCTTGGACAACCTGCCGATCTCGCTTGAGGGTGCGGTCGAGGCCTCACTCGACACCTATCTCGGGATCGATTTCGACCAGGCGGAAGTCGGGAAAGAGGTCATCGGCTTCTTCGTCACGCGCACCAAGGTGATGCTGCGCGACGAGGGGTACTCCGCCGATACCGTCGACGCCGTCTTGGCCGTCGACCTGAAGGAGCCCTCCGAGATCGTCGCCCGCGTATCTGCGCTTGAAGATGCGCGTAAAGACCGCGCCGATACCATGAACGACCTGGCAACCGCCTATGCACGCGCGAACAACCTCCGCGAGGGTCCTCTTGGCGCAGACGTCGACGCCGCCTTGATGGGAGACGCCGAGAAGGCGCTCTACGACGCCATCGGGTCGGTTGATGCCCGGGTGGCAGCCGCGCTTGCGGATAACGACTACGGCATGGCGCTCGATGCGCTCGCAGCGCTGCGTTCGCCCATCGACCTGTTCTTCGAGGAGGTCCTCATCATGGACAGGGATGAGGCACTCAAGAACAACCGCCTGCGTCTCCTCAACCGTTTCGTCGCGACGTTTGCCCATGTGGCGGACTTCGGGAAGATGGCAAAGACCACGAAGTAAGGGGGCGCGGATGAACGTCATGGGGCAGAAAAGCATACTACCCACCATCCATGTCATCAGCGATTCGGTGGGGCTGACGGGCCAGGCAGTGGCACGCGCCGCATCAAGCCAGTTCGGCGTACCGAACCCGCGTCTTGAGATATTGCCCAAGGTGAACAGCTTCAATGACGTCGAAACGTTCCTGGATAAGCACACCGCCCTCCACAAGGAGGAGTACGGGGACGGCCGGATGCTCGTCTTCTACACCCTCGTCAACACCGAGATAGCCGCGGCGCTCAAGGATTACGTGGTGAAGCACCCCCACATCATCGCCGTCGACCTTATCGGGGACGCGATCGCGGCCATTGCCGAATTCAGCGGGAGCACGCCTTCCACGAAGCCTGGCGGACTGCATGTCGCCGACCGGCACTACTTCAAGCGCATCGCCGCCTTGGAGTTCGCGATCGACCACGACGACGGGAGGGCTCCCTACGACCTCACCAAGGCGGATATCGTCATCATCGGTGTGTCGAGGACCTCGAAGACGCCGCTTTCCATCTACCTAGCCCAAGAGGGTTTCAAGGTTGCGAACATCCCGCTCGACCCGAATACCGACCCGCCCATAGAGCTTTTCGACGTCGACCCGAAAAGGATCTTCGGCTTGATGACGAAGCCCGAGGTCTTGGTCGGAATCAGAAAACGCCGCCTAGGCAATGCGGCCGCAGTCGCATCCGAGTACGCCAAACCCGAATACGTGTACCAGGACCTGGAGAAGGCACGCGCCCTGATGCGGAAACTCGGCAGTATTGTCATTCACACCGAGAATCGGGCCGTTGAGGAAACAGCGCAGGAGATTTTACGCTATTATGAACTGGCTTACCCCGATCGGAGTGAATCGGGCGAGGCGGAAGCAAGCAAGTTTTAGGTAATCCGCATTTCAAAGGAGAAAAAGGTGACCGAGGATGTGAAGCGCGTATTTGCATTCGGCAAGGATGCAAGCGGCAACAACGTGACCGAAGGCAACGCCGGGATGAAGGCGGTGCTGGGAGGTAAAGGAGCAAACCTCGCCGAAATGGCGAATATCGGGCTGCCGGTGCCCCCGGGATTCACTATCTCATGCCAGACCTGCATGGAATATGCGAATGCCAGCAATACCTGGCCGGAAGGGGTGCTTGACACCATCCAGGAATACCGTGAGGATCTTGAGTCCCGCATGGGGAAGAGGATCGGCGACGCAGAGGACCCGCTGCTCGTATCGGTGCGCAGCGGCGCCCCCATGAGCATGCCGGGCATGATGGACACCGTTTTGAACCTCGGCCTCAACGACCAATCGATCAATGGTCTGATCAGGCAAACCGATAACCCCCGCTTCGCCTGGGATTCCTACCGACGTTTCATCCAGATGTTCTCCAACGTGGTCATGGACGTCGAAGGGGACCATTTCGAAAACGCCATCACCGCCATGAAGAACGTGCGCGGCGTGAAAAGCGATACCGACCTTTCTTCGGACGACCTGCAAGAGCTCGTCACCGAATTCAAGAAGATATTCTCTGAGAACGTCGAAGCGGCCGACTACCCCGACCTGGTCGTCGGCGGCGTCGTCCAATTCCCCCAAGACCCCAGCCTGCAGCTTCGCCTTGCGATCGAGGCCGTATTCGGCAGCTGGAACAACCCGCGTGCCACCCTCTACCGCAAGCAGAACAAGATCGCCGACGATCTGGGCACCGCCGTCAACGTCCAGTCCATGGTGTTCGGCAACAAGGGCAACACCAGCGCCACCGGAGTCGCCTTCACCCGCAACCCCGCCAATGGCGAAAAGGAGTTCTACGGCGACTACCTGGTGAACGCCCAAGGCGAAGACGTCGTGGCGGGTATCCGCAACACGAGCCCTATAGCCGAGCTCAAGCAAGTCGCCGGCCTCGAAGATGCCGGCCGCGAGCTCGAAGAGGTCTTCGTCATCCTTGAGAACCACTTCCGCGACATGTGCGATATCGAGTTCACCATCGAGCAGGGCAAGCTTTGGATGTTGCAGACCCGCGCCGGCAAGCGAACCGCTGCAGCCGCCCTCCACATCGCCATCGAGATGGAGAAGGAAGGCCTCATCGACAAGAAAGAGGCCGTCATGCGGATCAACCCCGACCAGCTTGATCAGCTGCTCCATCCGCAGTTCGACAAGAACGCCGACTACGATGTGGTCACGAAAGGCCTGAACGCAAGCCCGGGCGCCGCCGTCGGCGAGGCGGTCTTTTCCGCCGTCGACGCAGTGGCCGCCGCCGAGGCAGGCCGCAAGTGCGTGCTCATCCGTTGGGAGACCAACCCCGATGACCTGGCCGGCATGATCGCCGCGGAGGGCATCCTCACAAGCCATGGCGGGAAGACGAGCCATGCGGCCGTCATCGCGCGCGGCATGGGCACCCCCTGCGTCTGCGGCGCAGAGGCCTTGAAGATCGATGCCGAGAAGAAGGAGGCGACGAACGCCGGCAATGATGTCGACATCCGCGAAGGCGACATTATCTCCCTTGACGGACCGACGGGCTCGGTCGTCCTCGGCGCGGTCGACCTTGTGCTCCCCGAGCTTACCGGCGACCTTGACACCATCCTTGAATGGGCGGACGTGTTCCGTACCATGGGCGTGCGTGCCAATGCCGACAACCCTGAGGATGCCGAGCTCAGCCGTTCATTCGGCGCCACCGGCATCGGCCTTTGCCGTACCGAGCACATGTTCTTGGGCGACCGTAAGCAGATCATCCAAAGCTTCATCTTAAACGATGACCCCGCGACCCGTGAAAAGGCGTTGAAGGACCTGCTCGATGCGCAGACCGGCGACTTCCTCGGCATGTTCCGCGCCATGGACGGCTTCCCGGTCGTTGTGCGCCTGCTCGACCCCCCGCTGCATGAGTTCCTCGAGAACCCGCGCGAACTCGATGTCGAGATCGCCCGCATGGAGGCGGCAGGGGGCATGGCCGACGTGGTGGCGAAGAAGCGTGCACTGCTCGACCAGATCGATGCCATGAGCGAGTCCAACCCGATGCTCGGCCTTCGAGGCTGCCGTCTGGCCATCCTGTACCCCGAGCTCCCTGCCATGCAGGTACGCGCCATCACTAAGGCGGCTGCCGAGCTCAAGAAGGAGGGGCTGAATCCGATGCCCGAGGTCATGATTCCCCTCGTGTCCACCTTGCCCGAGCTCTCCGTCCTGCGCGAGGAATGCGAAGAGGTCATCAGCCGCGTCTGCCAGGAAGAGGGCGTCGAGCTCGACATCCCCGTCGGCACCATGATCGAGCTGCCGCGTGCCGCCGTCACGGCCGACGAGATCGCCACCAAGGCGGACTTCTTCAGCTTCGGCACCAACGACCTCACGCAGACCACATTCGGCTTCTCGCGTGACGACGTGGAAGGGAAGTTCATCCCCCGTTACCTTGAACGCCGCATCCTGCCTTACAACCCCTTTGAGACCGTCGACCCAGGTGTTGCCGCCTTGGTCGAGATGGGCTGCTTAAAGGGACGCTCCACCAATCCGGGCATCACGCTCGGCGTCTGCGGCGAGCACGGCGGCGACCCTGATTCGGTCAAGACCTTCTACAAGATCGGCCTGACCTACGTCAGCTGCTCCCCCTACCGCGTGCCGCTGGCCCGCCTCGCGGCCGCGCAGGCAGCAATCGAGAACTAGTCGACTCCGGCCGCCTACGGGCGGCCGGATATGCTGATGCTTCGAAGCCCTGCTGTCATTCGCCTTGGCGTTTCAAGCCAATCCGGATGGCCGCAGGGCTTCACGCTGTCCGATACGGACCTGCGGGTATAATCGGGTAACCGAGAAAAGGGGACAGTCCCCTTTTCTCGGTTTAATAAAAAGCGCAAAGAGGTCAGGCCCTTTTGCACGGTGAAGGAGGATCATGGGAGTAGACAGCCTGCCACGCACCATCGAGCTTCTACGGGACGGGCGTGGCACCATTGCACGGATCGTCGACCAGAAGGCCTTGCCGAAGGACCTGGTATTCCTCGACATCGCCACCTATGAGCGGATGATAGGCGCCATCAAGGACCTCACACTCAGGGGTGCTCCGGCGATCGGGGTGGCCGGGGCCGCCGCCCTCAGCCTCTATGCCGACAACCAGACTGCGGCCGATTCGCCGAAAGCCCTCCTTGAAGAGCTCGAGGCGATTGCGCCGGTGGTCGCCTCGGCGCGGCCGACCGCCGTCAACCTTGGCTGGGGCGTCAACGAGGCGCTTGCCGCTGCACGCAGGGCGGCCGAAGGCGGAAGGGCGCTCGCCGCCGTAAAAGAGGTGCTGTTCGAAACCGTGAAGAGGCTCGAAGCCGAAGACGAGGCCGCAAACCGCGAGATCGGAAGGCAGGGTGCAACGCTCTTTGCGCGGAAATGCCGCATCCTGACCCATTGCAACGCCGGAAGCCTGGCAACGGTCTTCTACGGGACCGCGCTCGGCATCGTATACGAGGCGTATTCCCAAGGCCTGGTCGATCAGGTCTACATCGATGAGACCCGGCCGGTCGGCCAAGGTGCGCGCCTGACGACGTGGGAGCTTTCCCGGGCAGGGGTCCCCGCAACTTTGATCTGCGATAATATGGCGGCAAGCCTTATGGGGCAAGGCCTCGTCGATGCGGTATGCGTGGGCGCGGACCGCATTTGTCGGAACGGGGACGCGGCCAACAAGATCGGCACCTACGGGCTCGCGGTCCTCGCACGGTGCCATGGCATACCATTTTATGTCGCCGCCCCTTCATCGAGCTGCGATTTCACGCTCGAGACGGGTAAGGATATCGTCATCGAGCAAAGGGACGCGACAGAGGTGGCCGATTTTGTCCCCCCAGGAATCGCGGTCTACAACCCGGCCTTCGACGTGACGCCCGCATCGCTCATAACCAAGATAATCACCGAACGGGGGATATTCCTCCCGGATGAGCTCGGGGCGGCCTATCTGATAAACTGAGATATGAAAAGGAGCGTGGGCCGGCGGGGCGGGCACAGGACAGGAGCATAGCGGATGCGTATCATATACAGGGAATACCAGGAAGAACGCGAGCATTCTATCCTTTCGGAGGATGCGGCCTTTTCGAATGAGGGCGAGGGACGTGCTCGGTCGACCGAGCCGGACATCCTGCGCAATGACTTCCAGCGCGACCGGGACAAGATACTGCATGCCAAGTCCTTCCGCAGGCTGTCTCACAAGACCCAGGTATTCCTTGCGATAGAAGGGGACCACTTCCGTACGCGCCTGACGCACACCCTCGAGGTCTCGCAGATCGCCCGGACGGTCTCACGTGCCCTCGGGCTTAACGAAGACCTGACCGAGGCGGTCTCGCTCGGCCACGACCTGGGGCATACGCCTTTCGGGCACACGGGTGAAGAGGCTTTGTGCCGATGCCTTGCCAAACACAAAGGCATCGACCCGGAAAGCGCGCAGGCAAAACTCCTCTACCAGCACAACGAGCAAAGCCTCCGCATGGTCGAGCTGATCGAGAACGGGGGGAAGGGCCTGAACCTTACCGCCGAGGTCAGAGATGGCATCTATTGTCACACAGGCAACCTGCAGGCAGAGACGCTCGAAGGCTCGATCGTGGGCATCGCCGACCGTATCGCATACGTGAACCACGATATCGACGACGCGATACGGGCGGGTATCCTGAAGGAAGGAGACCTGCCGACATCCACGCACGAGGTCTTGGGGCTCGACCACAGTTCGCGCATCCAGACGCTCGTGCTCGACCTTGTCGAGAACTCCTCAAGCCAAGACGACATCATGATGAGCAAGCGCACCTGGAATGCGATGATGGAGCTGCGCACCTTCCTCTTCGAGCGTGTCTATATGGCCCCTGTGGTCATGGGCGAGGCGATGAAGGCGATGCATCTCATGGAAGACCTCTTCGATTACTTCGTCGACCATATCGACCAGGTACCCGAAGAATACCGGCAGATCTCAGGCGGCGACGACCTCCGCGCCGTCACCGACTTCATTGCCTGTATGACCGACCGTTATGCCAAGGGGCTCTACCAAGACCTCTTCATACCGAGCTCCCTCAAACATTAGGCATGAGGTCTGCTGCCCCTTCCCAAGCCTCCCTCAAAATTCTTTAGGGAATCGCTATAATCGGAAACGTATGCTTTCTCGCTCCCACATACGGCAATCATTCACGGCCGCACTGCCCATCATGCTCGGCTACGTCGGGATTGGCATCCCGTGCGGCATCCTGTCTGCGTCCATCGGCCTCGATGCCGTGCAGGTGTTCATCTTCTCGGTGCTGTTCTATTCAGGGGCAGGCCAGTTCATGGTGCCCAACATGTGGCTTGCAGGGGCTCCCATCGCCTCGATCATCGCAAGCGTTTCGCTGGTCAACACGCGTCAGATGCTCTACTCCGCCTCGCTTGCGCAATTCTGCCAGAACGTGAAGAAGCGGCTGGCGTTCCTCTTCGCGGCAACCGTGACCGACGAGAGCTTCGGCGTGAACATCGCAAAGTTCAACGAAGGGGACTGGTCGGTCGGCAGGGCTACGCTGGTGAACCTCTTCTCCCAAAGCTCATGGGTCGTGTCAAGCGTGGTGGGGGTGCTGATAGGGAATATGCTCAGCATCCCGCTGGCGCTTGCCGCATTTGCCATGACCTCAATCTTCATCTGCCTTTTGTGCATGCAGAGGCTTACACGCGAGAACCTCGTAGCGGTCATCGTTGCAATGCTCGTGGTGTTCATCTGCAAGCTTGCAGGGGTTTCCGGTGTGGCGGTCTTGGTGGGGGCGGTCGCGGGGGTTTTGGCCGCTTTTGTCTTGACAAGGGTGGGGCGTACATGACCTGGTCGAGTTTCCTCATCATACTCGTATGCTGCGTCGCCACCATGGCCGTCTGCCGTGTGGTCCCCTTGTTCATCCTCAAGGGGAAGGAGATCCCGGCGAAGATGGAGCAGGCGCTCGGCTTCATCCCGCCCGCCGCGTTCGCCGCGCTTGTCGCCAACGACCTCTTCACCCCCGGGATGTTCGATGCCGGGCTTTGGCCTGCTGCGGCGCCCCTCGTCGCAGCGGTGGCGGTTGCCCTCGTGGCGTGGAGGACTAAATCCCTTATCTGGAGCATCGTGGTCGGTGTCGCCTCATTCGCCTTGCTGGCAATGGTGTAGCGGACCCGGGCGGCGGCTTGGGCGCCTTCGCAGGGAACACCCTGCATACTTGTCGGCCTCTGGATGCGAACGCTGTGGTTTGCTCGCGGATTGACCGAGTTTAGTCCTTGCGCTGCACCTCGTATGGTGGTATATTATCCAATCGTGTCTTTATCAGGAACACACAATTTATTGAGATTGAGAATATAGAAGGAACGAACATGGACATCATTCGCGCAATCGAGCAGCAGCAGATAAAACAGGACCTGCCCGATTTCAAAGTCGGCGACAACGTAAAGGTGCACTACCGCATCACTGAGGGCAACCGTGAGCGCATCCAGGTGTTCCAAGGCGACGTCATTCGCCGCCACGGCGCCTCGAACCGCGAGACCTTCACCGTCCGCAAAATAAGCTTCTCCATCGGTGTCGAACGTACCTTCCCGGTGCATTCGCCGAAGATCGAGAAGATCGAGATCGTCCGCCGCGGCGACGTGAACCGCGCCAAGCTCTACTACCTGCGCAAGAAGGTGGGCAAGGCCGCAAAGATCAAGGAAAAGGCATACTAGCCGTCCGATACCGAAAAGACCCGCAAGGGTCTTTTTTTCTGCCGAAGGCGGCGGGCTCCAAGGGGAAGGGCCGCCATCCCCGCGTCTTTTCGCATGCGCCTTTGCTATTATCTTTACAAACCGAAAGGCCCTTATGGAATCCAGACAGACGGTCGCCGACATCAAGGCAAGGCTCGCTCAAGCCGACAGCGGCGAGCTTGCCGTGCTCGAGCGGGCGCTGCTTTCCGACACCCGCAAGGGTGTGCGGGATGCGCTCTGCGCCGCACGGAAACGGATCGAGGCGGAAAAGCAGGAGGAAAAGCGCCTTGGCGGGCTCTATGCGTACGAGCGCCAGCTTGCACATGGCCGCCTGATCGTCGGGCTCGACGAAGTGGGTAGGGGCCCGATTGCCGGGCCCTTGGCAGTCGGCGCGGTGGTGCTTCCAAAAGACCCCCGGATACCGGGCCTTGATGATTCGAAGAAGATCAACGAGAGGCAGCGGGAGGGAATAGCCGCCCGGATAAAGGAGCATGCCCTTGCCTGGGCGGTGGTCTATATCGAGGCGGAGGCAATCGACGCAGCCGGTATGACTGCATCCCTTCGGGTCGCCTTCACCCGTGCCGTGCGCAAGGTCGAAGAGGCGGGCGTGGTGCCCGAGGTGCTTCTGATCGACGGGAACCCCCTGCATTTCGACGAAAGGGAGTTGAACGTGGTCAAGGGAGACGGCCGCTGCGCCTCGATCGCGGCGGCCTCCATCGTCGCCAAGGTCGACCGCGATGCCCTTATGCGCCGATATGCAGAGCAATACCCGGTATACGGATTCGATTCGTGCAAGGGCTATGCAAGCGCCCAGCATATCGAGGCGATCAAGGAGCACGGGCTGTCGCCTCTGCACCGCAAAAGCTTCTGTGCCTCCTTCCTCCAAGAAAGCCTCTTTTAACCGCCTTTCCCCACAAGGGAAGACCGTGCCTCCTGTGCGCGGATAGGGCTTCTGTGCCCGCTTGGCACCTATGTGGACCCATCTGGCGGACTTTCGTCAAGATCCGCACGAAGACCTTGCCAGAAAGTTTGGGAAACCCCGTCAGGTCGATGCGTTGCCAGTGCAAGGTTTCGAGGCAATCGGGGTTGGTTTCGGGGCAGAGGACTGCGAGAAACCGGCAACCGTGGCGCAAGCTTGCTCCGGTAGGCTCTTTTCATTGAAAGGAGCGCATATGGAACAGGAACTATGCGACGCCCAGGTTGCCGACCGGGATGATACGCGCACAAAGCCCGACGAGGTGAAGAAGACCCCCGTCAAAAGAAAACCCACTCCGCGAAAAACAAAGCCCAAGGCCTCAGAAGCGGAAATGCCTTCTAAGGATGCGGTAACCGAAGACGGGCCTAAGGAAGGCGGCGGGTCTGACCACATCGGGCTGGGGAGACGCGGGGAAGACGCGGCACAGCGCTTCCTAGAGCGGAGGGGGTATGAGGTCTTGGAGAGGAATTGGACCTGTCTTGCCGGGGAGGCTGACATCATCGCCGAGGATGACGACGCCTTGGTCTTCGTCGAGGTGAAGACCAGGTCAAATTGCGATAAGGGCCTGCCTGAGGAAGCGGTCGACGCGAGAAAGCGCAGCCGGTATGAGAAGATCGCCGCCTACTACCTGAAAGACCATGAGTTTACCGACAAGGCGGTCCGCTTCGACGTCATCTCGATCCTGGTCGTCGCCCCCGAACGCGCATTTCTGCGGCACCACCGTGATGCCTTCACGATGGATGCCTGAGCCGGCGCGGTTGAAAGGAGCGCCCGTGCAGATACAGCATGTGGTGAAAAGCGCGACGCTCAGGGGCGTCGATGCGATCCCCGTAGATGTCGAGGTCCTTATCTCGAACGGCATCCCCTCCTTCTCGATCGTGGGGATGCCCGATGTCGCGGTTCAAGAGGCCCGGGAGCGGGTGCGGGCGGCCATCAGGGCATGCGGTTTTACCATGCCGGGAGACCGCGTGGTCGTCAATCTCGCCCCAGGGGCGATCAAAAAGACCGGCTCTGGCTTCGACCTGCCTATTGCCCTCGCAATCCTGGCGGCAACCAGGCAGATCCCCGCTGACGGCCTCGGGGCGTACCTTCTTGTGGGAGAGCTGTCTTTGGAGGGCCGGGTCCGCCCCGTGGCCGGACTCCTTGCCTATGCTCTCTGCGCCCGTGACGGCGGGCTGGGTATGATCAGCGCCCAGGCGCAGGGGGGCTCGGTGGCCCTCGTGGGTGTCGATCAATATGTTGTCGAGACACTCGCGGACTTCAGGAGGGGGGACTTCAAGCGCGCGGCCCCTGCCATCCACGGCAAGGCGGCCGAGGGAAGGGATTTCGCCGACATAGCAGGACAGGTCACCGCGAAACGGGCTTTGCAGATCGCCGCCGCCGGAGGCCATGGGGTGCTCTTGATGGGGCCGCCCGGGTCGGGCAAGACCATGCTTGCCTCGCGCCTGCCCACCATACTTCCGCCCTTGAGCGAGGACGAGAGGCTCGACACTGCCCTCGTCCCTTCGGTGACCGGCGCCGACATCTCGCCCATCCTCGGCG
>JAVBQH010000016.1:0-4600 GCA_031549175.1 Raoultibacter sp. | reverse complement strand
AAAAGGGGACTGTCCCCTTTTCTCGGTTTCTCATTTCAGGGCGTTTTGGAGGCCGTTCTTGAAGGCTTGGGTTGCCTCTTCGAGGCCTACCCGTATCTTGCCCTCGACTTCGATGCCGGCATCTGCAGACACGACCTCTCCGATAACCGAATAGGGCACCTCGGCCGCAACCAGGCGGTCGATCAGCTCTTGGGTGTTCCCTTCCGTGGCACTCACGATGAAACGCGCCTGGCTTTCGGCAAAGAGGCTTGCCGCAGGGTGCAGCTCGTCGTCGAAGGCGGCATGTATGCCCAGGCCTCCTGCGATGGCGCATTCGGCCAAGGCGGTCGCAGCGCCGCCGTCGCTCACATCGTGCGCGCTTGCCAGCAGGCCGTCGACCACCGCCTGGCGTACCACGGCGCTTGTGTCGCGCTCAAGCTCGAGGTCGCATGCCGGACAGGCGCCGCGCAGCTCGTCGAAGAGCACCTTTGCGTATTCGCTGCCACCAAGCTCGTCAGCCGTTTCTCCGATCAGCAAGACGGTGTCGCCCACCTGCTTGAAGCCCGGTGTGGCGTATTTCGTGTAGTCTTCCATCACACCCACCATGCCGACGGCCGGCGTCGGGTAGATAGCGTTGCCGAAGCTTTCGTTGTAGAAGCTCACGTTGCCGGAGATCACCGGGGCATCGAAGAACCTGCAGGCCTCGCTCATGCCGTCGATTGCCCGTTCGAAGGTGTAGAACACCTCGGGCTTTTCAGGGTTCCCGAAGTTCAGGCAGTCGGTCACCGCCGCAGGTGCGGCGCCCACGCAGGCAAGGTTCCGTACGCTTTCCGCGACGGCGATCTGTGCTCCGGTATAGGGGTCGAGCCAGCAGTAGTGGCCGTTGCAGTCGGTGGTCATGGCGACGCCGTGTTGGCTGATGGGGCCACGTCCCGGCGCACCGATCCGGACGACCGCGGCGTCAGCACCAGGCAGCACCGCGGTGGAGTTTTGGACCTGATGGTCGTACTGGCGCCAGACCCATTCGCGCGAGCAGATGTTCGGGCTGGCCAGAAGCTGTAAAAGGTGGCCGGAGAGCATCTCGGGGTCTTCAGGGAGGCCAAGAGTGTGCGGGTCGAAGGCCGCAACCTCGTCGAGGTAGGCGGGACGCTCGCTTTCTGGATGGTACAAGGGGGCGTCTTCCGCCAGCTGTTCGGCGGGCATATCCGCCACGATCTGCCGGTCTGCGGGAAGGTCGGTGTCGCGCACCACAAAGCGGCCGGTATCGGTGATCTGCCCGATGACCGAGCAGCTCACGCCCCAGCGCTCGCAGGCCTCTATGACCTCGGCGACGTCTTCGGGACGGGTGACGGCCAGCATGCGCTCCTGGCTTTCAGAAACCATGATCTCGAACGGCTTCATCCCGGCTTCACGTTGAGGTACGCGGCGCACATCGATCTCGATTCCAACGCCGCCGCGGCTCGCCATTTCCGAGGCGCTTGAGGTCAGGCCGGCAGCGCCCAGGTCTCCCAAGGCAACGAACTTCCCCCGTCCGAGCAGTTCGAGGCATACCTCGATCAAAAGCTTCTCTGCAAAGGGATCGCCCACCTGCACGGCGGGACGCTTGTTTTCCGCTGCCTCGTCGAATTCCTGGCTGGCGAGCACCGATGCCCCTCCGATGCCGTCGCGCCCGGTTGAGTTGCCGATCAGGACAACCGGGTTGCCCGGGCCAGATCCTACGGCGCGGGTGAGGTTCTCTTCCCGCATGAGTCCGAGAGAAAAGGCATTGATCAGGCAGTTTCCTTCGTAAGCTTTGTCGAAGTATATCTCGCCCCCCACGGTGGGAACGCCCAGGCAGTTGCCGTAGCCGCCGATGCCCGCAACCGCGCCGTCCAGAAGGTAGCGCTGCCGCGGCTGGTCAAGCGTGCCGAACCGCAGGCTGTTCATGGATGCGATCGGGCGGGCGCCCATGGTGAAGATGTCGCGGATGATGCCGCCGACCCCTGTCGCTGCACCCTCATACGGCTCGATGGCGCTGGGGTGGTTGTGGGATTCCATCTTGAAGGCCACTGCCCAGCCGTCGCCGACCGAGATGACGCCGGCGTTCTCGCCCGGCCCCTGCAGCACCTGCGCGCCCTCGCTTGAGAACTTGCGCAGCTGTGCGCGGCTGTGCTTGTAGGAACAGTGCTCCGACCACATGAGCGAGTATATGTAGAGCTCGGTGAGCGAAGGGGTGCGCCCCTGCGTGCTCACCACGTTTTCGTATTCTGCCGGCGTGAGCCCCAGTTCAACCGCGACCTGCGCCGCCAGTTCAGGGTCGAGGGTCTCCACGTTTTCGCAAATCGGCTGTGCAATGTCTGCCATGGTGTCCCCTATCCGAACTTCTTTGCTATGGCCTCGAAAAAGGCCTTTCCCTGGGTATTGCCGGCAACGCCATCCACCACGCGTTCGGGGTGTGGCATCAGGCCAAACACGTTGCCGGCCTCGTTGCAGATGCCTGCTATGTTTTGGTAGGAGCCGTTTGGCGCACTGTCGGGCGCAACCGTGCCGTCAGCCTCGCAATAGCGCAGCACGATCTGGCCGCCCTCTTGCAAGCGGCGATAGTCTTCGTCGCTGCAGAAGAAGTTGCCTTCGTTGTGTGCTATGGGAATGTCGAACCGGGTGTTGGCGGGCTTGTCGAGCCACTGGCATACCGATTCCTGCAGCTGCAGGTGCACGGTTTGGCAGAGGAATTTCAGGTTCTTGTTGCGGATGAGCGCTCCCGGAAGCAGGTGAGCCTCGGTGAGCACCTGGAAGCCGTTGCATATGCCGATGACCGGGTTGCCGCGTTCGGCGAAGCGGACGACCTCGTTCATCACCGGGGAAAAGCGGGCGATGGCGCCCGACCTAAGGTAGTCGCCGTAGGAAAAGCCGCCCGGCAAGATAACGGCATCGTATCCGTCAAGGCTTGACGCCTGATGCCAAACGTAGTCTGCCTCAAACCCAAGGTGCCTGGCCGCATGGACGGCATCCTGTTCGCAGTTCGTTCCAGGAAACTGTATGACTCCGAATTTCATTGTTGTCTTCCCCTAAAAACGTGTCGATGGGAAACGGGACGGTCGCCTCTTCCCACTTATAACCATGGCCGATACCGGCCGCATAGTAAAACGAGAAAAAGTGACCGTCCCTTTTTCTCGTTTTTGTCTACTCGGTGATCCGGTAGTCTTCGATGACTGGGTTGACAAGCAGCTTCTCGCACATTTCCTTTACCTGGTCGAGCGAAACGCCTTCGTCTACGTCAAGCTGGACGAACTTGCCGATGCTCACGCTCTGAACACCGGAGTACCCGAGGTTTGAAAGGGCTGCCTTCGAGGTTTCCCCGGCGGGGTCGAAGATGCCTTCTTTGCCGGTGACGAATATCTTATAACGCTTCATATGACTCCCCTTCATGCTCTACGGTTTGATGCCCGTGGGCTACTTTGCCTTTTTCTTGCCGGCTTGGGCCGCGTCCGGTTCTTTTTCGGCGGCGTCTCCAGAAGCTGCCTCCGGCTTCGCGCCGTCCTCGGCATCCTCCTTGGCAGGAGAGCCTTCGTAGTACTTGCTTCTGTCGGCCTGGCGGGTGGCCAGGGCGCGCAGGTTGTTGAACCCGAGGAAGCCCTTCTTCGCCGGTGCGGGCTCGTCTGATTCTTCGGCGGCCTTTTTCTCGGCGCGTGCCTTCTTTTCTGCGGCCCGTTCTTCCTTGCTGGATTTCTTGGCATCCATCGCAAGCGCATACTCGCGCCGGAGCTTGCGCACCTTTGCGCCGTCGATGACAAGCGCACTGAGGACGCCCGCGTAGGCGAAACCGAGCAGGATAAGGTTCAAGTTCTCGATTTCGGGGAAGAAGTAGCTTGCGATCAGGGATGCTGCGATTGCCGCCACACCAACTCCCATACATGCCCACCAGATACGGCGCCATTTCTTGTATTCGGGGGTTTTGGGGGCGCCGTACTTCTTTTCAAGCTGGGCGATCTTTTGGCGGTCGTTTTGCGGCGGCGCGCTCGAGCTGCTTGATTTTGCCGGGGCCTTGGTGCTTGCGCTGCTGCTTGCGCGGCTGAAAAAGCCCTTTTTCTGCGGCTTCCGGTCGGATTCCAGGCGCACGCTGGCGGCCGCCTTCGTCTTTGGTTTTGCCGATGCGGCGCTTTTCCGTGTCTGACCTTTTTTGTCGTCGGTCTGGTAGCGCTCGTTCATCGGGTTTCGTTGGCTCATGAATACTCCTTGTGCAAATGCGATAGAGGCAGGGAGGCACCGTCTCAGGCTTCCCGTTATTACCCAATTTCAGATTACTTGATGTGTTTAGTGCGGGTCAACAAATTCACTTCAAGCACGGCGAAAAACTTTACCGGTGATCCGTTCGAAGGCCTGAATGTATTTCTCGCTTGTCTTCTGGATGATGTCTTGCGGCAGGCGCGGCGGGTTGCCCTGGCCGTCCCAATTGGCCTTCAGCCAGTCGCGTACGAACTGCTTGTCGAAGCTTGCCTGGTCGGCTCCTTCCACATAGGCGTCCGCCGCCCAGAAGCGCGACGAGTCGGGGGTCAGCACCTCATCTGCAAGGATGATGCGCCCGTCCACAGTGCCGAACTCGAACTTCGTATCAGCGATGATGATGCCCTGTTCGGCGGCG
>JAVBQH010000105.1:0-11420 GCA_031549175.1 Raoultibacter sp. | reverse complement strand
GCCGTAGACGCCGAGGATCTCGTGCGGAAGCGTCTTTTCTGCCGTCAGGGGAACATCGAACATGTTCTTCTTGGCATCTTCGACGCCCTTCTTGATGGCGATCGGCACCTCTTGGGACTTGCCCATGCCGACGCCGACGCGGCCGTTGCCGTCGCCCACGACGACCAGTGCCGTCAAGGCGAAGCGGCGCCCGCCCTTGACCACCTTGGATACGCGGTTGATGTAGACCACACGCTCCTGGAGCTCAGGAGTCGCAGGCTGGTTTTCTTGTTGTTTGCGAGCCATATGCTAAACCCTCTCTAAAATTTCAGGCCTGATTCGCGGGCACCGTCGGCCAAAGCCTTGATGCGCCCGTGATACAGGTTTCCGCCACGGTCGAACACGACTTCCGTGACTCCGGACTCTTGCGCCAATCTGCCGATCAGCCCGCCGAGGGCGTTTGCCCCTTCGACCGTCGACCCGCTTTTCTTGGTTGCCTTGAAATCCGCTCCCAGCGTTGAGACGCCGCAGATGGTTTTTCCTTCGACATCATCGATAATCTGCGCATACAGGTTTGCATTCGAACGGGTGACGCACAAGCGCGGACGGGCAGCCGTACCCGAGACCTTGCCGCGGACACGGGTATGACGACGACGCAGGCCTGCTTGCTTTGCTTTAAGTCTTTTCATAATCGTTTCCCTAATACCTTTCGCGATACTTCTATTCGCTCTTCGCGGCTTTGCCGAGCTTGCGGCGTACGTACTCGCCTTCATAGCGGATACCCTTGCCCTTGTAAGGCTCGGGCTTGCGCCATTTGCGGATATTGGCAGCCACCTGGCCGACATCTTCTTTGGAAGGGCCTGTGACGATGATCTCGGTCTGGGTCGGCACCTCAAAGGTGATGCCCTCCGGTGCCTTGACGAGCACAGGATGCGAGTACCCGAGCTGCATTTCAAGGTCTTTGCCCTTCAAGGCGGCGCGGTAGCCGACGCCCACCAAGACGAGCTTCTTGGAGAAGCCGTTTGACACGCCTTCGACCATATTGAATATGAGGGTACGGGTCAGGCCATGGAAGCTGCGCGCCTCGCGGCTGTCGTCCGGACGCTCCACGATGATCTCGGCACCTTCTTGCTTGATGGTCATCATCTCGGGAAGCGTGCGGGAAAGCTCGCCTTTGGCGCCCTTGACGGTAACGGTGTTCCCGTCGATCTTGACATCCACACCGCCCGGTACTGTGATGGGTTGTTTACCGATACGTGACATGGTTTACACCCCTTCCTACCAGATATAGGCGATGACCTCGCCGCCGACGCCCGCCTTGCGTGCATCGCGGTCGGTCATTACGCCGTGGCTTGTGGATATGACTGCCGTGCCCAAGCCGCCCAAAACGCGGGGCAACTCGTCTTTGCCGGCATAGATGCGCAGGCCCGGTTTGGAGATGCGCTTGAGGCCGCGGATGGTCTTGTCCTTCTTCTCACCGTATTTCAAGGTGATCTCAAGCAAGTCGCGCGGCTCGCCTTTTTCAACTTCAAAGCCCAAGATGTAGCCCTCTTCCTTCATGATGCGGGCGATCTCAACGAGCTTTTTGCTTGACGGCATGGTCACCGTCTCTTTGTTTGCAGAATTTGCGTTACGCACCCGCGTAAGCATATCTGCAATAGGATCGTTCATGCTCATTATTGTTTCTCCTTTGGTCCGTGATGAGCCGTTCAATCTGGTTCGTCGGCGCCCATAGCGCCTCCGCCTGTATCAGCGGCACATCGGCATCATTTCCTTACCAGGATGATTTGGTGATGCCGGGTAGTTCGCCTCTGTTCGCAAGCTCTCGCAGACATACGCGGCACAGACCGAACTTGCGGTAGTAGGCGCGGGGGCGCCCACAACGGGTGCAGCGGTTGTGCTGGCGTGTCGAGAACTTCGGTTCACGCTTTGCCTTGGCGATCATCGATTTCTTAGCCATTCATTTCCTTCTTTCTTATAACCAACTCGAAACTCGAGTACAGTCGCCTTGCGGAGACCGTGCAAAGGGTCTGGGCCTTTTGCACGCTGATGCCTTAATTGTTCTTGAACGGGAAGCCGAGGGCATCGAGCAGCGCCTTCGCCTCTTCGTTGGTTGCAGCCGAGGTGACGAAAGTGATGTCCATACCGCGGGTACGGTCGACCTTGTCGTATTCGATCTCGGGGAATATAAGCTGCTCGGTCACGCCCATGGTGTAGTTTCCACGGCCATCGAAACTGGTGGTGGGTATTCCGCGGAAGTCGCGTACACGGGGAAGCGCGGTGGCCAGCAGGCGGTCAAGGAACTCCCACATGCGGTCGCCGCGGAGGGTGACCTTGGCACCGATCGCCATGCCTTCACGGAGCTTGAAGCCTGCGATTGATTTCTTCGCACGCGTGACCATCGGCTGTTGTCCGGTGATGACACGAAGGTCTGCCAATGCGCCGTCAAGCTGCTTTGAGTCGGCGGTAGCTTGGCCGACGCCCATGTTCACCACGATCTTCTCGAGCCGCGGCACCTTGTTGACGTTTTCGTATGCCAGCTCTTTCACAAGGGCCGGCACGATCTCTGAGTTGTACTTTTCCTTCAAGCGAGGAATCGCCATGTTCTACCTCTTTCGATGAATTAAACGCAGGATTTCCGACCCTGCGTCCCCCGAAGACCTTCTTCAGGGGCCATGCGCACAAAGGGGTCAGACCCTTTCGTGCGTTTGAAAAACCGAGAAAAGGGGGACTGTCCCCTTTTCTCGGGTACCTACTTGTCGAGGGGCTTATCGCACTTCTTGCAATAACGCACCTTCTTGCCGTCCTCGCGCTTGACGGCGATACGTGTCGGCTTCTTGCATGCGGGGCACACGACGGCAACATTGGAGACATGGATCGGCGCCTCGATGCTGGAAATGCCTCCCTGCGGGTTTTGCTGGGTCGGGCGAAGGGCTTTCTTGACCACATTCACCTTCTCAACGACCACACGCTGTTTCTCGGGGTATGCGCGGAGGACCGCCGCTTCCTTGCCCTTGTCTTTTCCGGCAAGGACGTGGACCTTGTCACCCTTTTTGATATTCATCTTGGTCATATAGCACACCTCCCTTAAAGCGTTTCCGGTGCCAGGGACACGATCTTCATATACTTCTTGTCACGCAGCTCGCGGGCGACCGGCCCGAAGATGCGCGTGCCGCGTGGTGCACCGGCGGCGTCGATCAGCACGACGGCGTTCTGGTCGAACTTGATGTAGCTTCCGTCGGGGCGACGCACTTCCTTCTTCACGCGCACGACGACGCAGCGGACGACCTCGCCCTTCTTAACATTGCCATTAGGCATCGCTTCTTTGACGCTGCAGATGATGACATCGCCAAGGCCGGCATATCGGCGCTTTGAGCCACCGAGGACCTTGATGCATTGCACCTTGCGAGCGCCGGAATTATCGGCGACGCTGAGCATGGATTGCATTTGGATCATTTGCTCTATCCTAACTTTCTAAAGTTTAGCCTGCTTGCAGACTATTTAGCCTTTTCGATGATCTTTACAAGACGCCAGCGCTTCATTTTCGAGAGCGGACGCGTTTCCATGATTTGGACCATGTCGCCGAGACCGGCGGCGTTTTCCTCGTCATGGGCATGGAGCTTTTTGCTAACCGTCATCATCTTGCCATAGACAGGATGCGGTTTGCGCTCCTTGATCTGAACTACGCAGGTTTTCTCGCCCGCGGCGCTTACTACGACGCCCTGGCGAACCTTGCGAGAATTACGTTCTTCAGTCATTTATTCTCTAACCTTTCTTTCAGTTCGCTTTTGCTCAAGCGCTGAGCTCGCGGGCGCGCATCTCTGTTTGGATACGGGCAATGTCTTTCTTGACCTGGTTGACGCGGGCAGTGTTGTCAAGTTGGCTCGTGGCCATCTGGAAACGCAGGTTGAACAGCTCTGCCCGAGCTTCTTTCAGCTTTGCATTGAGATCGTCTGCAGAAAGCTCACGGATTTCTGTGGGTTTCATTTCGCCTGCCCTTCCGTTTCTTTCGAAACAATCTTGCACTTGATGGGCAACTTGTTGATGGCGAGGCGCAATGCCTCCTTGGCGGTCACTTCGTCGACACCGTCGATCTCGAACATGATGCGACCGGGCTTTACTACCGCTACCCAACCTTCAGGGTTGCCCTTGCCGGAACCCATGCGGGTCTCGGCAGGTTTCTTCGTGATCGGCTTATCGGGGAAGATGGTGATCCACACCTTGCCGCCACGCTTCATGTGGCGGGTCATGGCGATACGGGCTGCCTCGATCTGACGGTTCGTTATCCAAGCGGCTTCCTGGGCCTGAATGCCGTAGCTGCCGTTGTTCAAACGGGTGCCACCTTTGGCTTTGCCCTTCATGGAGCCGCGTTGCACCTTACGGTGCCTGACGCGTTTTGGTACGAGCATTTACTTTGCCCCCCTCTCGTTGCGACGGGAACGTTGAGGGCGAGAGCTGCCTTCGAGGGCTGGCTGGGGAGCCTTTTGCCCGGGAAGCATCTCGCCATGATAGACCCACACCTGCACACCGATGGAGCCCATCGTGGTGGCGGCGGTGGTGAACCCGTAATCGATCTTTGCACGCAGGGTATGGAGCGGCACCCGGCCTTCGCGATACCACTCGCGTCGGCTCATCTCGGCGCCGCCCAAACGGCCGGAGCACTGGATACGGATGCCGAGAGCCCCGCTTTTGCGGGCGGACTGGACGGCCTTGCGCATGGCGCGGCGGAAGGCGACGCGGCCCTCAAGCTGCTCGGCAACGCTTTGCGCGATGAGCACGGCATCGAGTTCGGGACGCTTGATCTCGATGACCTCGACGGAGACCGGCCCATTGGCGACCTTGTCAAGCTTCTTGCGCAGGGTGTCGATCTCGGCACCCTTCTTTCCGATGACCACACCGGGACGGGCGGTCGTGACGATGACCTTGATCTTGTCCCCGGCGCGCTCGATCTCTACCTTAGAGACAGCGGCACGGGCAAGGTACTTGTCCAAGAACTTACGGATCTCCAAATCGTTCTCGAGCGTCTTTGCGTAGTCCTTATCTGAATACCAGCGGCTACGCCACTCTTCAGTGATACCGAGACGGAATCCGGTGGGGTTTACTTTTTGACCCATAGGGCTTTAGGCCTCCTCTCGCGGTGCAACGATAATAGTAATGTGGCTGGTGCGCTTGCGAATACGCGAGGCCGAGCCTTTGGCACGCGGACGAATGCGGTTCAAAGTGGGGCCTTCGTCTGCGAAGGCCTTTTTGACGACAAGCGTCTCAGAACGTGCATGCAGGTTGTTCTCAGCGTTCGCAACCGCAGAGTTCAACGTCTTCTCGACTATTTCAGCCACGGCGCGATTGGTGAACCTGAGGATCTCGAGCGCGTCGATAACCGACTTCCCTCGGATCTGATCGATGACGATACGGGCTTTGCGAGGCGACACCCGGACGAAACGTGATACTGCTTTAGCTTCCATCTCACTGCCCCCTTATCGCTTGCCCTTGTCGGCGGAATGGCCGCGGAAGGTACGCGAAGGCGCGAACTCTCCGAGCTTGTGGCCGACCATGGACTCGGTTACATATACGGGCACGTGCTTGCGGCCATCATGGACGGCAATGGTGTGACCCACCATTTCCGGGAAGATGGTGCTCGCGCGCGACCAGGTCTTGATGACTTCCTTTTCACCGGCCGCATTCATCGCTTCGATGCGATCGAGGAGGCGCGGATCAACGAAGGGACCTTTTTTCAGACTTCTACTCACATTTACTCCTTACCGCTACTTCTTGCGACGACGAATGATCAAGCGGCTCGAAGCCTTCTTGGTATTGCGGGTGCGATGGCCCTTGGTGGGAACGCCCCAAGGGGTGACCGGGTGACGGCCGGCAGACTTGTTCTTGCCTTCGCCGCCGCCATGGGGATGGTCGACCGGGTTCATGACCGTACCGCGGACGGTGGGGCGGATGCCCTTCCAACGGTTGCGGCCTGCCTTGCCGATCTTGATGTTGGCATGCTCGGCATTGCCGACCTCGCCGATGGTTGCGCGGCAGTCGATGAGCACGCGGCGCATTTCGGAGGACGGCATGCGGAGGATGGCGTACTTGCCCTCCTTGCCCATGAGCTGGATGCTGGTGCCGGCAGAGCGGGCGATCGCCGCACCGCGGCCGGGCTGGAGCTCAACCGCATGTACGACCGTGCCGACGGGGATCGCAGACAGCGGCAAGGCGTTGCCCGGCTTGATGTCTGCATCGACGCCGCTCATGACCTTGTCGCCCACACACAGGCCCTTCGGGTGGAGGATGTAGCGCTTCTCTCCGTCTGCATAGTTGAGCAATGCGATGCGGGAGCTGCGGTTGGGATCGTATTCAATAGTCGCGACTTTGGCGGGGATGCCGTCCTTGTTGCGCTTGAAATCGATGATACGGTAACGGCGTTTTGCTCCGCCGCCCTGATGGCGCGTAGTGATACGCCCATAGTTGTTGCGACCTGCCTTTTTTGGCAGAGGCGTCAACAGCGACTTTTCCGGCGTGGTGCAGGTGACTTCGGCAAAATCCGAAACCGTCTGAAAGCGCCTGCCGGGGCTTGTCGGCTTGTACTGTTTAACTCCCATTTCCTATAAGTTCCTTCCTCGGGCCCTTGTGGCTTGCCGTCTCGGCGGCCACGAGCCCCTCTTTGGCCCCTGCTCGCACGCACACTCCCTACGTACACCAGAAGACCCATGTTTGTCGATGTGGCCCCGCTCACCGCCTCATGCCCGTTGGGAGTGGGGCATCTGCGATTCCGGAGTTCCACGCGCCCGGGTGTATCTATATGACACCAGACGCAACAGAAAATTATATACGCCCGGCGGCGTGTAAGCAAGAGAAAGTTTTGTCGAAAATCGAGGCGGTCAGTCTCCGGTAAAAGGAGTTGACAATATACTAGGGTAATCCTTATTCTATCTGCCATGATCAAAAAATATATTTCTACGCAGAATCTAAAGGAATCGCCCATGAAAAATCGTGCTGCTTTAGATGTTTCCCGCTTCACTGCCGTCATGCTCTCGCTCCTGTTGATGTGCCTCCTTTCCATCCCCTCCCTTGCTTTTGCCCAGACGACCACGTCGTCCTTGGAGCTTATTACTATCAGCACCGACGGTAGTAGCGGCAGCGATGGCGATTCGAGGAATCCCAAGATTTCGACGGACGGTACAGCCTTGGCCTTCGATTCCGCCTCCACGAACCTCGTAGCCCCCGCCTCGAATGGCAACGGGAACATCTTTGTGAAGAGCCTTTCGATCGCCGGCTCCTCTAACCGACTCTTGACGCCCGGGCCCCTTGGCATAGGAGGCAATGGCGCGTCGCAGAACGTAAAGGTATCCGGTGATGGGCGATATGTCGTCTTCGAATCGCTCGCTAGTGATCTGGGGGCGGAAAACCTTCCCCTTGGGGATACCAACGGCGTGTCCGACGTTTTCCTCTGTGAGGTCTCAACAGGAAAGATCTGGTGCCTGAGTGTCACCGATATTGGAGACCAGGCGAACGGCGCTTCGGTAGATGCCGCAATATCCGACGACGGAAGCACCATCGCCTTCGCTTCTTCTGCAACCAATCTCGACCCGGCCTCGGGGCCGGTTGTTGACAAGGCTGTATATGTCAGGAGCTTTGCCTCCGGTACCTTGGGCCCTTTGAGTTGCGCGAGCGTCAACGCTGCCGGGCAGAAATCGAACCAGGGTTGTTTTAGACCTGCCCTTTCGCCGGGCGGCATGAAGGTTGCTTTTGACAGCACCGCTACGGATCTCGTGGCAGGGCATACCGGCGCGGCAGCCGATGTCTTTATGTGCGATGTTGCCACCCCGAGCCCCACAATGCAGTGCATAAGCCTCAATTGGGATGGCACGCAAGCCATCAGACCTTCTACCAAGCCGACTTTCTCATCTGACGGCACGCGCCTTGCCTTCGAATCTGAAGCGTCAGGCCTGGTCCAAGGACTCATTGACGTCAATGGATATTCGGACGTGTTCATACGTAACCTTCAGGCAGGAACCACCGCATGCGCAAGCGTCATTCCGTCGGGTGCCCAGACTGGGAATGACATTTCCTACAGCGTAACGCTTTCATCCGACGGCAGATACGTCGCCTTCGTTTCCTCGGCGACCGATTTGACAACCGACGTCGCCCTTAACGGGCGCCGACAGGCGTTTGTGCGGGATATGACCAATGGAGTGCTTACCTGTGTGAGCGTCAATGCGACAGGGGTGGTCGCCGACTACCACTCGGACTATCCTTCGGTTTCGGGTGATGGGAAGATGGTCGCCTTTGATTCTTGGGCGGAAAACCTCATCATCAACCCTCCCGCTGGAGCTCTTGCCTGGGAAGTCTATCTGTGGCAGCTTTCCACGACCTTCGATGTTGCCTTTGACTCGCTGGGCGGAAGCCCGGTAGCACCTTTGACCGGCGTCGCCGATGGCTCGACGATCCTTGCGCCGGTGCCCCCTCCGACCAAGGAGGGCTACTCCTTTGGGGGCTGGTACAAGGACGCCGGCTGCACCGTGCCGTGGGACTTTGCGGCCGACACGGTCTCTGCAGACACCACGCTCTACGCCAAATGGAATACCCCGACGCCACCCACACCTGGACCCACGCCTCTTCCAACCCCTTCCCAACCGGGAGGGCTCGCCCCCACCGGTGACGGGATCGAGGTCATGGGGCTTGTCTTTTTAGTGGCAGCGGGCTTAGGGGGATTGCTGCTTGCCCATGCATTCCGCAGGCGAAGCGTGTAAACGTGCAAAAGGTCTGACCTCTTTGCACGCTCAGAGCAGACCCAACGCCTCCTGCGCCATCTCGCGCAGCCGGTACTTCTGGATCTTGTTCGACGCCGTCATCGGGAAGTCGTCGACGAAGAACACGTGCTTGGGCACCTTGTAGCGGGCCATACGCTCCCTGCCGTAATCGCGCACCTCTTCCTCGTCCAGCCCCTCGAAACCGGGACGTTTGCGGATGAACGCGCCGACGATCTCGCCGTATTTCTCATCGGGGATACCGATGACCTGCACGTCAAGCACACCCGGCATCGTCAGGTAGAAGTTCTCGACCTCAAGCGGATAGATGTTCTCTCCTCCGCGGATGATCATGTCCTTCACACGGCCGATGATGCGGTAATAGCCGTCCTCGTCGACGGTTCCCAAATCACCTGAATGCAGGTAACCGTCTGCGTCGATCGCATGGGCCGTCTCCTCGGGCATATGGTAGTAGCCCTTCATGACGTTGTAGCCTTTGCAGCACAGTTCCCCCGGCTCGTTCACGCCACAGATCCGCCCTGTATCAGGGTCGATGATACGGACGAGCACAGGGTCGTGCTTGCGGCCGATGGTCTCGCACTTGTGCTCGAGGTCGTCATGTATCGTCGTCTGCGTGAACACGGGGCTCGTCTCGGTCAGCCCGTAGCAGATGGTGAGCTCGCTTGCGTGCATGCGGTCGATGACCTCGCGCATCGTCTCGGGTGGACAAGGGCTGCCGGCCATGATGCCGGTCCGGAGGCTCGTGAGGTCGAACTGGTCGAAGTCGGGGTGGTTGAGCTCGGCGATGAACATGGTCGGCACGCCATACAACGCTGTTGCCCGTTCTTTATGCACGGCCTGCAACACAAGGCCGGCATCGAAGTTCTCGACGATGACCATCGTGGCCCGGTGGGTCAGGCAGGCCATGACACCCAGCACGCAGCCGAAGCAATGGAAGAAGGGAACGGGCAGGCAGACGCGGTCTTCGGGCGTGAGCGCCTGGCCTTCCCCAATGTAGAAGCCGTTGTTCAAAATATTACGGTGCGTCAGCATGACGCCCTTGGGAAACCCTGTCGTGCCGCTCGTGTACTGCATCATGACCACGTCGTTGTTTCCGAACTGCGCAATGGCGCCCTCGAGCGCGTCGTCGGGCATATGGTCGCCCAACAGCAAGAGCTCGGGCACGCTGTAGAACCCGCGGTGCTTTTCTGGCCCCATGTAGATCAGGTTCTCGAGCATGGGGAACTCGTCTGAGGCAAGGTGTCCCCGTTGGCACGTGAGCGACTCGGGCACAAGCTCGCGAATGATCTCGATGTAATCGACATCGCGGTAAGCGTCGATGATGCAGAGCGCCTTCATGTCGGACTGCTTCAGCACATAGGCAAGCTCGTGGCTCTTATAGACAGGGTTCACCGTGACCATGACGACGCCGATCTTTGCGGTGGCGTACATGAAGGTGAGCCAGTCGGGGATGTTGCGTGCCCAGACGCCCAGATGGTCGCCTGGCTTCATGCCGATGGCAAGCAGCCCGCGCGCCAGGTTGTCGCTGCGCTCGTCGAAGTCCTTATACGACCATCGAAGCGATCGGTCGGGATAGACCACGAATTCATGGTCGGGATCTGCGGCCACCTGGTCTTTGAAATAGGCGCCGATGGTCTTTTCTGAGTGCAGCTTATAATCGGGAGAGCCGGGCTCGCCCTTGTAATCCTCTTTAGCAGGCATGGTCTCTCCTAGAAGGGTGTGTACACGACAGCGAGGAATTTCGCAGCCTGGTCGTCATGGGCACGCACCTGATGCGGCACGATGGAGTCGTAATAGATGCTTTCCCCGGGATGGAGGACATAGATTTCCTTGCCGTACTCGATCTCGATACAGCCCTCCATGCCGTAAAGGAACTCCTCGCCTTCGTGTTGGGAAAGCTCGTGGTCCATTTCGCCCGACGGCGTGATCGTAATTATGAAGGGATCCATATGACGCGACGCCCGACCTTCGGCGAGGCTGAAAAATCGCAGGTCGCCTGCGTCTGATACCGTTTCGAGGCTGTGCATGCGCGTTGCCTCGGCGATCTCGTCGGCTTTGAGGTAGATTGGCCCCAGGGCGTCGTCATCGTCCATCAGGGTGCCCAGTCGGACGCCGAGCGCCCGGGTGATCTTGATAAGCGGCGCAAGCGAAGGGGCCATTTCGCCGGCCTCGAGCCCTTGTATCACCGATAGGTCGCAGGCACAGCGTGTCGCAAGCTCTTCTTGCGTGAGCCCGAGGGACTCCCGCAGGGTTGTTATCTTATTTCCGAGCTTTTCTGCTGTCGCCATTATCGGCCAACCTTTCTCTTTCTGCCCTGCCGTCGTCACAGGGACGATACCGTATTGTAGCAAATGAGAAAAAGGGGCGGCCTCTTTTTCTCATTTGTGCCTGATTTCGGGTGGAGTAGCACCCTTCCCTTATGGAATGGGAAAGGGCGTCATACCTTTTTCGCATCTCTCGTCAGCATGCGCTTTAGCCATTCACCATGTATAAGGTTACACATTTATTTTTATGTCCTAAATCATTAAACATGTCTGTTGACTACGCAGATGTATTTTCACTATAAAGGGATAAGATTCGGACAAAACATGAGTATGCGTATCTATTTGAGAAAGGTTTGGAATGAAGATTTTAGTTATGTTCAAAGCCGTACCTGATGACCAGGATATCCTGGTTGCC
>JAVBQH010000146.1:0-6952 GCA_031549175.1 Raoultibacter sp. | reverse complement strand
TCGTTTTCCCAGATACCATGCGTGCTACTCGCAGGGTTCGAACCCGGGTTCGATTATGCGCTTATACTTTGCGCAGCAAAGAAGCGCGCAACAGCGAGGGTCAATGGAGCAATCGTATAAATAGCGAGCGGAGCGAGCGGTTTATTTTCAGCGCTCTAAAGCCTCCCCTACACCATGAACAGGTTGGTGCTGAGATATTTTTCGCCGCGGTCGGGGAAGATGACCACCATGACGCCGCTCTCGAGTTTCTCGATCTCCTTCACGGCTGCGATCATCGCGGCGCCGCTCGACATGCCCACGAATATCCCCTCCTCCTTCACGATTCTGCGGGCCATCTCGTAGGCCTCTTCCGTGTCGATGAGGATGCTGTCGCTTATCTCGTTTATGTCGTAGATCTCGGGCACGATCGCTTCCGCAAGGCTCTTGAGGCCTTGTATGTAGTGCCCTTTGACCGGCTGCGCCTCGATGATCTTGACAGAGGGGTTGCGCTCTTTGAGCATCGTGCCGACGCCCATCAAGGTGCCCGAGGTTCCCAAGGCGGAAACGAAGTGGGTCACACGGCCGTCCGTCTGCGCCCAGATCTCCTCGGCGGTGGTGCTGTAGTGCGCGATCTTGTTGTACTCGTTGGAGAACTGGTTGGGGTTGAAGTACTTGTCCGGATCGGCTGAGATGAGCTCCCGGGTCTTCAGGATGGCGCCGTCGGTACCGAGCTCGGGTGCCGTGAGGATGATCTCGCCGCCGAAGGCCTTGATCATCTTCTGCCGCTCGACCGAGACCGCCGAGCTCATCACGATATGCACCTGGTAGCCCTTGACTGCTCCGATCATGGCAAGCGATATCCCTGTGTTCCCCGAAGTGGCCTCGATGATTATCTTGTCTTGGGTCAAGGTGCCGTCAGCCTCGGCCTGCTCGAGCATCTTGAGCGCGATCCTGTCCTTGATGCTCCCGGTGGGGTTGAACCCCTCCACCTTGGCATAGAGCTCCACCCGAGGATTGGGGTTGAGTTTGTTGATACGGACCAGGGGGGTGTTCCCGATGGTCTCGATAATGTTGGTGAAAATCATGTGTCCTCCTTTTGTGAACAACTATACCTGAACCTGTGCGCGGTTCTCATCGACGCCCAGAAGCGGCGTCAGCGGGCCATTGGCAAGTATGGTGATCGAGCGCGTAGCACGCGAGATGGTCGTGTACAGCCGCCGGCGCGAAAGGTCGTCGTCGGGAAAGGTGAGCTCTGACGCATCGGGCACGATCACATGGTCGAACTCCAGGCCTTTCGCAAGCTTGAGCGGCACGAGCACGACGCCGCGTTCGGGAAGCGTCTGGCTTGCATCGATGATCGGCGGTTTCGCTTCCCCCAGGGTTTTCTGCATCTGCTTTGCCCTATGCCGGTGCGGCAAGACGACTGCGGTGAGGCCGTCGTTGCCTGCCGCCTCATCAATGACGCGCCGCAGCTCACGCTCGTATTCCTGCTCGTTTGTGCATGCAATGATTGCCGGAGCCGCATCGGAGCGTTGGATCGATGATATCTGCACGCTTTCGTCTTCGCGAAGCAGGCCGGCGAATATCTGGGTGATCTCCGAGGTCGAACGGTAGCTGGTCATAAGACGGCATTCTTCGAGGGGGCCGCGCATCTTCTTGAACACCGCCCGGATCTCGTCGAAGCGCGCCGTATCCGGGTTGATAGCCTGGTTTTCGTCGCCCAGCAACATGAAGTGGGCGCGTTTGAAATAACGTGCGAGTACGGCCAACTGGGCTGCGGTGTAGTCCTGCACCTCGTCGACCATCACGTATTTGGCATTCGGGTTGCAAAGCCCCGTCAAGGCCATCTTGAGATAAACCCACTCGACGGGCATAAGGTTCTCTACCCCGAGCAGCCTCATGCCGATACGGTCGATGCGCAGCCAGTCGTCATTTTCGACGGCCCTGAATGCGTCGCCGTAGCGGAGGTCCACATACTTTTGCGCCCATGCGCGAACCTCGTCCTCGTCATGGGGGTCGAACGTCTCACGGAAGAGTTCCACCTGCTCGTCCAGGCTCATCGCTGAAAGCTCGTTCATCACCTTGTCCGATGTCGCCAGCCGGGCCAAACGGGCCTCAAGGCGGCGCGTCAGCTCCTCGCGCATGAGGGCTGTCAGGTGCGGGCCGGCCGGCACCTTCCGAAACTTATTTGCCACCTGGCGGATCTGCCCTGCGGGAATGAGCTTCTCGCCGTTGCAGCGCACATCCTTGAAGTCGAGTTCCTCGAACTGGACGTTCTCGCAGACCTGGTCGATGCGCCTGAGGGATTCAAGCGAAACGGCCGCAGGCCCACTGCTCCGGTCAGGCGATATCAGGCCTTGCATGAATTCATCCCAGGTCAAACAATCGGGGTTGCGTTCACCCAAATCAGGCAGCACGTTTTCGATATAGTGCTGGAAGACGGGGTTAGGCGTGATGAGGAATACCTCGTCTGCGTCAAGGCTTTCCCTTTGCTGGTAGAACAGGTAGGCGACGCGCTGCATGAGCACCGAGGTCTTCCCGCTGCCCGCAATGCCACTTACCAGCAGGGTCGGCACGTCCTCATGGCGTATGACGAGGTTCTGCTCCTTCTGGATCGTGGCGGTGATGGCCTGCATGTGCGCGGTGCGGCGCTTCGACAACGAGGCAAGCAGCAGCGCGTCTTGGATGGCGACGCTTGTGTCAAAGTAGGCGTTGAGCTGGTCGGCAACGATGTCGAACTGCCGGCGAAGCCTGAGGTCGACTTCTATGGTACGGCCATTCGCCTGGTAAGACGTGGGGCCATTATCTTGGTTGTAGTAAACCTCAGCCACCGACGAGCGCCAATCGACGACCAGGCGGCGATAGGATTCGTCGGTTATCCCGACGGTGCCGATGTAGAGTTCCTTCGGTTCCTCCCCCGGTTTGAACTGGAGGACCACTTTCGCAAAATAGGGCTGTTTGAGCAGCATCTGTATGTTCGCCAACTTTTCGGCATCGACGCTTTGGGCGATATTGTAGGCATCGATCACGCGGTTCAAGGTGGCGAAATCCGCGTAGGTCTCCATGGCGTCACTGTAACTGGCGAAGTTCGGGGCCAGCTCGCTGCCCATGGCAACCTTGTCCTGGGCGGCGTCCTGGGCTGCCTTTTCCATCTTTTCAACCAGGCCACGCGCCATAGACTGCAGCTTTGTATAGGTCTCGCCCAGATGGCGTTGTTCTTCTTCAAATATAGGATCGGCTTGCAAACGTGCTCCTTGCGACGCAGGGTAATCTGATGATTATAGGGGTATGCTCCCCCGTTTCTCAAGCGGCTCCATATTTCTTGCTGAAACAAAATCGACCGACTGGACGGGTGCGTCGCTTGAGCATGGGGGCTGGAGTGACGCCATGCCTGCCGGCTTGGGGTCTTCGACGTCGTGCGCGCCCCACCTTCCCTCCATTTTCATATTGCACCATCTTGGAATTGCCAGTACTCTTATCGCAAGCGCCGCGTCGCTTTGGCCAGAGCGGATGCGTCGCACAGGCAATCCGGCACCACGGGTGCCTTGGTATTCGAAGCAATCGAAAAGGAGAGGCGCTCATGCTGACACCCCGTGAGAACTTCTACGAGACCATCAAGAAGGACGGCAGGCCAGACCGCCTGGTGAACCAGTACGAGGACATGGTCTTCTTCCCCGTGACGCCGACCTCCTTCTACGTGAGGGGAAAGCGCTACCCCGGCATGGAGCCGACCAGGGATAAGTTCGGGACCATCGCGCTGTGGCCTAAAGACCAGGCCGCCGTCATGCCGCATGTCACCGATGAGACGAAAGTCGTCAAGGATATCGGCTCCTGGCAGGATTATTTCGATTTCCCTGCCATCATCGAGAACACCTCCGACCCCGCCCTTTGGGACGAGGTGCGCACCGGGGCCGAAAAGGCGCGAGAAGACGGCAAGATGGCCATGGCCCTCTTCCCCACCGGTGTCTTCGAGCAGATGCATTTCCTGACGGGCTTTACCGACCTGTTCGTCGGAATGGCGATGGCCGAGGAAAAGACGCTCGAGCTCGCATTGGCTATCGGGGAATGGCGCTATGAATATGCGAAGCTCATCATAGACAACATGAAGCCTGACATCATGCTCAGCCATGACGACTGGGGTACCAAGAACAACCTGTTCATGAGCCCTGAGATGTGGCGCACGTTCATCAAGCCCGCATATGTCAAAACCTACCAATATATGAGGGATCATGGCGTGGTCGTCATTCACCATGCCGACAGCTTCCTCGAGCCCATCGTGGAAGACATGGTCGAGCTTGGCATCCAGGTGTGGCAGGGCGTCTTGCCGTCAAACGACATCCCCGCCCTCCAAAAGCAGCTTGACGGGCGCATGACGCTTATGGGCGGCCTTGATGCCGGCATCGTCGACCGCGCCGATTCGAGTGAGGAGGAGGTCCGCGCAGAGGTCCGCCGGGCGTGCAGCGCCTACGGGCCGGGAGGGCATTTTATCCCCTGCATCACCTATGGCGGTCCGGGAACCATATTCCCCCCTGCCGACCCCATCATCACCGACGAGATCAATCGATACAATGTGGAAACCTACGGCATAAGCAGCTAGAGAGGCCATCGGCGCATTACCTTTGCCTATCCCAGGATCCCCGGCACTACATCAACATGCGACTGCGCGGCCGGGGACTCTGGGATAGGTTTTTGCGAGAAGGCAGCCGTTTTCGGGCAAGGTTTGGCGGCAAATCCTGCAAGATCCGTGAGAGGCGGCGTTCAAAAACCTGCCAGTATCCTGTGGAACATGACCCCCTAAGCTTTGATGCAGTGCAAGGCGCACTGACAGCAAAGAGAAAAGAGGGCCATGAACACACAGACCAGAGCTTCACGTATCGGGGGTCTCTCATATTCAGCTTTCGGCCATTTCAGGCAGAGGGCCATGCCGGCAACACTTGGATTGATCGCTTTCTTGATTGCAGCGAGCTGCCTGGGCGTTGTCTCTTCCACCAAGGATGCCGCCTATGCCGAAGGCGTGAACACCCTGTCGGACGTGCTGGGGGTCTCGCGCAACAGCTTGGTGGGCCATCTCGAGTCTTTAGAAGGTTCGGGCTTTTATCTGGGCACGCCGTATCGCCCCTATGATTGGCGCTCACCAAACGGCGATCCCCGCTTCAACGGGGGCGTTCCAGGTATGAACTGCACCGGGTTCGTGTGGTACGCGCTTGTCGCCTGCGGCGCCGACCCGAATACCACACCTGCCCTTTCCGGATGGGTGAACCTGATCAGAAACAACAATATGAAATGCTACTACTTCAACACCAAGGAAGACATGCTTTCTTCCGGGCAGTTGCAGAAAGGTGACATCATCTGGATGTTCGACAACAACACCGGCGGCATGGACAGCATATCGGACTATCATCACATAGGCGTTTTCTGGGGGGACAGCCCGGCCGATGACAAGATGTGGCATTCGATCGACACCTACGGCGGCAACGTGATCTCACCGATCACACCGAAGGCAAGCAACTGCCTGTATGTGGCCATGAAGACCGAGGATACGGGAAGCCTCGAGCTTTCAAAGAGGTCGGACAATCCGTCCATTACGGAGGGCAATTCCTCCTACACCTTGGAAGGCGCCCGCTACGGGGTGTTTTCCCCATCAGGAGTGCAGGTCGCGGCTTTAGTGACGGATGCGAGTGGTTTTGCGCGGGTCGAAGGTTTGTCCGCAGGTGCCTATTCAGTCCGGGAAACCTCGGCGCCACGCGGTTACGTGCTTGATACGACAAGCTATGCCGTGTCGGTCGCACCTGGCCAGACTACGAAGGTGAACGGGGTGGCCGGGCTATCCGACTCCCCGTTCCATAATCCGGTAGAGGTGCTGCTGCGCAAGGTCGATGCGGAAACGGGCAGCGCCCTTCCCCAAGGTGCCGCCATCCTCGAAGGGGCCCGATTCAGGGTGTCGTATTTTGACGGTTACCACAGCCTTACGGACACCTCATGGTTTGGAACGATTGCCCCTTTACGTACCTGGGAATATGTGATCGATAGCGAAGGCGTGCTTTCGTTCGGGAGCCCCGCCTCGGAAGGTGGCGGCGCGCCCTACCTGACGGGAGAGGGCCGCTTCACCCTTCCTTTAGGCACGGTGGCCATCCAAGAGACCCAGGCCCCTATCGGGTACCTGCCCGATACGCAGACCCATATAAGGCAGATCACGGTCGACGGATCGGGCCCCGTAGTCTCAAGCTACGCCTCACCTGTTTCTGAGGAGCAGGTCAAGCGAGGTGACTTGGAGTTGGTCAAGGCCAGCGAGGGGTCCGCCCATCGGTTGGCGAACATCCCCTTCGCTATCACGTCGAAGACCACCGGCGAGAGCCATACTGTCGTCACCGATGCCAATGGTTATGCGAGCACCGCATCCTCCTGGAGTCCCCATTCCTTCAACACCAATGCGGGGTCTTGCGCAGAAGACGGGATATGGTTCGGCACCAGCCCCGCAGACGACGGCAAAGGGGCGCTTGTCTACGACACCTACCTCATCGACGAGCTGCCCTGCGAGGCAAACTTGGGGAAGGAGTTGATAAGGGGTGTCGAGATCCGGATATCGCGCGATGGGCACACGGTCAACCTGGGCACGGTGCTCAATGAGGACTTGCCTGTGATCATTGTCTCGAAAGTGGATGACGTCACCGGTGAGCAGCTCGCCGGCGCAAAGCTTGAGCTCTATGAATTGCAGGATGGCCTCTGGGAAAAGGTCGGCGAGACGGTCACCACGGAATCAGAGTGGGAAATCCCCGTCCTTCCGGGAAGGTATCGGATTGTTGAAACCGAACCGCCGAAGATCGAAGAAAAGCAGTACCTGCTTTCCGAAGATGTCGTGTTCGACATCACCGAGGACAAGAAAATCAACCAGGTCGAGATCAAGGACGTTCTGACAAAGGTAGACCTGTCAAAGCAGGATGCCACAACCGGGAAAGAGTTGGCAGGTGCAGAA
>JAVBQH010000104.1:0-6249 GCA_031549175.1 Raoultibacter sp. | reverse complement strand
GTTGCGCTTGCTCGTCTTCAGCGTTTTCACGCCGAAAATCACCGCAAGGATACCGAAGATATAGCCGAACAAGGCAAAGAGGAAGGCAGACAATATGCCCAGGATGCCCATAACAAGCGAGGCGATGGCCAATCCGGTTTTCTCCTGAGCGCCCGGCATGTACTGGGGCGCGACCTGGACAGGCTGGGCGGCCTGGGGCATTCCTGCTCCGGGGGCCTGCTGGACAGGCTGGGCGGGAGGCGCGGCAGGCACGACAGCTGGTTCAGCCGGTTGTGCAGCCGCAACGGCTGCAGGTTGGGCCGGTGCCGCCGAAGCCGTCCCTGCGGCTTCGTGGACATCCTTCAATTGACCCGTCCACTTCTCTCCATCCCAATAACGTTGTTTGCTTGCATCTCCTGCAGGGTCGGCATACCATCCCGCGGGAGTTTGAGAATCTGCCATAGTAGATCCCTTCCTTCGATATGGTCGGTTTTCCTTACCCTCTCAAGCCGACCATAGCTTCCACATATGTCACTATTGTATCAAAGTTTCCGCATGTAGAAGCCAGACTTATGAGCTTTTTTGGCAACCACGTTAAAGAGCGTCGAGGCTTGTTTGAAATTATACCTGTTCATGCGGCATGTCCAAGACCCATAGGAGGTCTGCCAATCGTGACCCATGCAGTGGCATTTTCGGGGGATTCACCCGGGAATCCCCCGCACCTGTTCCTGTTATGCGGCCCCTTTATTCCCCAGCAATGAAATCATCAACGAAATACCTGATGATTGCAGCAGATGTTGGGGTGCAGAACTCTCCTTCGAGCCTTTCGCAGCAAAGGGGGATGTCGTCGGCGAGGACGGCGCGTGTGGCGGGTGCCGGGATATCCAGCTCGCCATGGCTGCAGACTACCGTGCCTCGCCCCACCTGCACGGAGGTGGCCACGATCCTGTCGGGAGCAAGTGCCTCGATAGCCAGGCAGATGCCGAGGGTGTTCTTGATGCCCTCACCGCGACCCACCTCGTGGAAGTGGGTCTCTTCCAGGGAAACGCCATGGACCTGCGCCTCGGCTTGTGCAAGGATGTGATAGATCGCGCGCATGTCGTTTTTCACCCGGTCGCTTACTTGGAGGACATCGATGGTCTCCTCGACCTCGCCCAGGTTCCGATGGTGGCTGTCGGGTACGCCGGCCTGTCCGAGACTGCGCGCAACGTCTTCCCTTTGCCGGGCGTCGAGGCGTCCCAGGAGCTCTTCGGTGAGGAACCGTCTGGTTGCATCCTGGCTCAGGTCGAGCTTCAGCTCACTCATGGGAACCCCCCTTCACCTGGTTGATCATCGACGCCGGATAGCCCGCGCCGAAGCCGTTGTCTATGTTGACCACCGACACACCGCTCGCGCAGGAATTGAGCATGGCAAGCAATGCCGCCATGCCGCCGAACGAGGCGCCGTAGCCGACGCTTGTCGGCACGGCGATCACCGGGCACGAGGACATCCCTGAAACGACGCTTGCCAACGCGCCCTCCATGCCGGCCACCGCGATGACCACTCTTGCCTCCATGATCTCGCCGGTGTGGGCGAAGAGGCGGTGGATGCCGGAGACTCCCACGTCGTAAAGGCGCACCACCTCATTCCCCAGAACCTCCGCTGTAAGCGCGGCCTCTTCCGCAACCGGGAGGTCGCTCGTGCCGGCACAGGCGACCACGATGCTCCCGTTGCCGGTGGGCTCGGGTATGCCCCCGATGATGCCGATTCGCGCCTGGTCATGGTAGTCAAGATCGAGCGCTTTTCGCAGCGCCTTCGCCTTCTTCTTCGAAAGGCGGGTGATCAAGACCCGCGTGTCCCCCGCTTCAAGCATGCTCTCGCATATGCCGGCAATCTGTTCGACGGACTTCCCGGCACCATAGATGACCTCGGCGACCCCTTGGCGGATGCCCCGGTGATGGTCGACCTTGGCGAACCCCAGATCGGTGAAGGGCTCGACCCGTAGCTGCTGCAGAGCCTGCTCAGGTGAGACACGGCCGTCGGCGACCTGCCACAACAGTATCGAGAGTTCGTTTTGTTCCATATTCGGCCTCCTCGGATCCTTGTAGCCGGAGCTTAGGCTCGCCCCAGCCTTTGTGCAACTTCTGAAAGCGCCACACCGGTAATACGTGTGCCATGCTCGATCTTCGTGGCATAGCAGGAAAAGCTTGGTTTTTCGGCGGTGAACAACCCTTTTTCGGAAGAGGCCTGGCGGATCTGCTCTTTGCTGAGGTCCGCCATCCGCAGAGGGGAAAGCACCGCGAGCTCGGACAAGGCCTTGAAGCCAGGCCGCCTTGAGGGGTCGTCGCTTGCATTCGTCCCATCGACCAGGATCTCGTAGCCCTCCTCTGCCATATGGCGGATTATCGTCCCGAAGATGAACCGCTTGCAGCGGTAGCACCGGTCATGGGGGTTGGCGCAGATCTCCTTTTCAACAAGGATGTCGGCCTCTATGACCTCGAGGTCTGCCCCCAACAGGTCGGCCATCCTATGGGCGTCCTTAAGCTCGAATTCAGGCTGGAAGGCGGTCATCACCAGGTACGCCTTCACATCGACGCCCGCATTGACGAGCTCCGAGAACAGATAGGAGGAATCGCAGCCGCCCGAATAGGCGAGCGCCACCTTGCGATGCCGAGAGCAGAATTCCCGCAAGGTCATGCTTCCCCTTTCTTGGCCCATGCTCATAACGCCCCCACCTCGATGCCGGCAAAAGTGTGACGAAAGGGTCTGTCCCTTTTGTCACGAACGACGTTATACCTCGAGAAGCTCAACGGCATTCTTCATCTCCTCCATGACCGATATATGCTGCGGGCAGGTGTCTTCGCAGGCGCCGCACTGCGTGCACTGGGATGCCCGGGCGGGCTCGGGTATCCAGGCATAGCCCCCACGCGCCCTCACCTGGTCGTCGTAGCGCAGGATTATGTTCAACTGGGAGAGTATCGTCGGTATCGCGATATGCTCAGGGCAGGTATCCAGGCAGTACTTGCAGTCGGTGCAGTCAATGCTCGGCTGCTTCTCAAGTGCGGCCCGCACCTTCTCGATTACGGCCTCCTCGTCTGCCGACAAGGGTTCGAGGCCTGTCATAGTCGCGATGTTCTCGCGCATCTGCTCGATGTCCGACATGCCGGAAAGTACGGTGACCAGGCCGTCAAGCGAGGCGGCATAGCGAAGCGCCCAGGAGGCTTCGCTTGCATGCGGGGCCGCCTCTTTGAAGATGCGGGCGATGTGGTCGGGCAGATGAGCCAAGGACCCGCCCTTGACCGGCTCCATAATGATGACGGGCTTTCCGTATGCGCGGGCGACCTCATAGCATCTCCGCGCATCGACCGACGGGTTGTCGAGGTCGGCATAGTTGATCTGCAGTTGGACGAACTCCAGTTCTGGGTGTCCGTCAAGGATCTGCTTGAGCGTTTCGGCATTTGCATGCATCGAGAAGCCCAGATGCTTGATGAGCCCTTTTTCCTTCTGCTCTTCCAAATAGTCCCAAACGCCGAACTTGTCGAAGGCGGCAGAGCGTTCGTCTCCCATGTTATGAAGCAGGTAGAAGTCGATATAGCCTGTTCCCATGCGCTCGAGCGACGTGGTGAACATGGCCTTCGCCTCTTCTGCGTCCTTTGCCATCCAGGCAGGCATCTTGGTGGCTATCTGGTAGCTTTCACGCGGAAACCGACCGGCGATGGCGTCTCTCACCGCCATCTCGGAGCGGCCGCCGTGATAGGAATGCGCCGTGTCGAAGTAGGTGAAGCCGGCAGCCATGAATTCATCTGCCATCTGCTTTACCTGCTCGATGTCGATGGTTTTTTCACCGTTTTCCTCGAATTCAGGAAGCCGCATCATACCGAACCCGAGCTTCGGGGTGTCCTCGCCCAGATATGCCATGCCTACCACCATCTCCTCGTTTTGTTGGGGAAAGGGACGGTGCCTTTCCCTATTCTTGGCAAAGTGAACAATGGGGCAACACCCTGCTTCTTTTTGAGGCAAAGGCAGCTGCCCCTTTTGTTCACACGTTGAACTTGAAGTGCATCGCGTTGGCGCTCTTCCTAGTATGCCTGCCGTTCATGTAGCAGATCATATATGATTACAAGTTGATCATTTTCAAAAAGTTCGTAGATAATAAGGAAAGGCGGACAAATTATTTTTCTCACATTTTCGCCAAAGGAATCGATGCTCGATTCCGGCAACATATCAGAGCCTAGTGTGGGGATGCTTTCGAGGTTCATCACAAGGCTCTCGATATAATCTAATACTTTGACAGAAAACACTTTCTCAACGACGCTTTGATTGAACCTATCGGTTCGCTCTACTCGTGTCATGCCTGCAGCCTACTTCTTACCTCATTGAAAAACTCTGCATGGTCGGTGTGGATACGACCTGCCTGCTTATCGGCTCTTCCCGCAAGAATTGCCTCGCGAAGCCTTTCTTCATAGACGGCTTCTTCTTTTGCTTCGGCAATCGCCCTCGCGAATTCAGCCTCGGTACCAAAAATGTAAGCACCTCTTCCTTGTTCGGTTATACGTACAAGACCGTTCGCTGCAGCGTCTTTTACCTCTTTTGGGTTTTTAGCAAGCGCACTAATTGGATAGATGGCTTCTGCGTTCTTAAACAAAGTTCCCATTGTCTGACCATACTTTCTTTTTCCCAGTGTCATTAGTAGACTAATTTTCATACTATTTTACTACTTTAAGAAAGAATATTCTACAACCTGAAGACTACTCATCACAAAAAAGCAGAGACCGGGCTTCCAGCAAATAAACCTTTACCCCGCTGTAAAGATAACCTTTGCACAAGGACTCAATGTTGTTCCATTCGGAGCGATCATAGCGGCGCTGTTGAATCTCCCTTAGATCGTATCCTTCTTTGAGAAGAGCGTACTTGTCCCTTCCAGGCTGCAAGGCAAAGGTTGGACACGAATAGAGACACGCTAAGCAAAAGGCGCAGGCATCGCCAAAGTCGGGATGACTTGTTTCAGGGCTCAACTCAATATTGCTAACAGGACATGTGCGTACACAAATCCCGCATGCAGTGCAATCATTTGAAACAGTAATCGCGCTGCCGAACCTGTGGGTGTTCTTCCAAGAATTCCGGAAGCAACGCGTAACCAACTGGTCGAACAAGGATGTTCTAGGGCGCCGTACTTCTCCTGCTATGAGCTTTGCAATGGAGTGCTTCACCATAACGGGATATGCCGTCATCAGCATTGCATCTACGGGATGCTTGATTCGATAGAAGAAATTACTTGGCATGACAAAAGTCTCATCAAAAAGTACCGAGATCCCCTGTTTTTCCAAAGTCTCAATCACCTTTTTTTGAGCGCCATGATTACCGACCGCACGCCCTCCCCCTGAGACGCTGAAAACAGCGGCCTTGGCATACTTGAGTTGATCGAGCATGGACGACCACGTTCGCACTTGATGCGGGAAGTTAAATTCATGCACGACAGAGACTAAGACCAGTAAATCGTACTGATCAAATTCATCCTTGTGTATTGGATTCGATCCGATACGTTCTAAATCTATCGCCCAGCCATGTTCTTCAAGTTCCGAAGCAGCACATTCGGCGATGCGTCTTGCACCGCCCGTTCCAGAAAAATATGCGATCTTTGCTGTTAGCATATCTCCTCATGCCTCAACTTGCTGGGTTTGCGTGTAGCATCAAACATACTCAAACCTACTTCTTAGAGGTTAATCCGCTACACGTTGAACTTGAAGCGCATCGTGCCCGCACCCTGTTTTCAGTCCTAAACGGCAATAGGTTCGATCTTTTTGCTTGGACGATTGAGTGCCAAATCGTATGCAGTCTGCAGGTTAACCCAAAACTCAGGGGTTGTCTCGAGTGCCTCGGACAAAAGCCAGGCAGTCTCCGGGGTTTCCCCCCGCTTCTCATTGATGAGTTCATTTATGCGCTGAGTTGGAACGCCCAAGTGTCGGGCGAATTCAACCTGCGAAACACCTAGTGGCTCCAGAAACTCCTGACTTAGGATAACACCCGGATGAGTAGGAATTCTATTTTCTGGAATCATCGTAATCTCCTATCACTGGTAATCGATCAGCTTGACTTCATATGCATCGCTACCCTGCCACCTAAAAGCTAATCGCCACTGCTTGTTCACTCGAATTGAATAAAAACCTTTGAAATCTCCTTTAAGCGCTTCAAGCTGATTACCGGGCGGCGACTTCAAATCGGTAGGATTAACTGTAATTTACCCCTTCAAGTTTTCCATAGCTTCAGGATTACTTGAAAGAATCACTCCAA
>JAVBQH010000118.1:0-7273 GCA_031549175.1 Raoultibacter sp. | reverse complement strand
AGACCTTCCTCAGCATCCCGGTGCAGGCCGAACTTGCCTACAAGGAGGCCATCGGGGCCAACAACGGCATCCTTGCGAGGATGTCCCTCGGCGGCTTCAGCCTCGACGTGGCGGACAGGTGGATCGACTCGGGCTGCGTCGTCGCCGCCCCAGACGGAAGCGCGCACGTGGTGATGCCCGGCTGGACAGAGGAGCATATGGAGACATACATGAAGGCTGCCGACCGCTACGCGTATGAGGTCTTCCATGGGTATGAGGAAAGCTACGATGTATGGTTACAAAGGAAATCTGGTTATACCAGCGATGGGAAGCCTTCGGATTCCGACATCCCGAATCGCTCTATCGCCGAAAGTGGAACTTATCACTGGAAGAATCAAGAGGAGTAAGCATGGGCGAACCAGCGAAGAGACCCATAAGTGCGAAACCAAGGACAACGGTTCTGGCAGCGTTGGTGACTATTGTTCTTCTTACATTAGGAGGCTGTACGACTCCAGCAAAAGCGCACGATGAAGACGTATCTGGCAAATGGGGCTACATCAACACTTCGGGCGATTGGGCCATAGCCCCCCAGTTTGAGAACGCTTTCGACTTTACCGAAGCGGGCTATGCGCACGCAATAGACACCACCACTAAGATGAGCGGGGTAATCGACGGATCCGGTAAGTGGGTATTGAAGCCGCAGTTCGTGAATGCCTTCAACTTCGCTGCCCCAGACCTTGTCTGTACGGCAGATCTCGAAAAAACCGGGCTCTATGGGATTATCGGGATGGATGGGGAATGGGTTGCCGAGCCCCGATGGAAGGCTCATCAACACATCCAGTTTTCAAGCAACGGGCTTGCGTCATTTAGGGACAGCGAGACAAAGCTTTACGGCTACATCAACCGGACAGGCGATTGGGCCATACCACCGAAGTTCTCAAGTGCCGATATCTTCAGCGAAGACGGCCTTGCCGTTGTCGAGGATCCAGGAACCAGGCTTCGCGGTCGAATAGACTCTTCAGGTGTCTGGGTGGTCGAACCTGTCCATGCAAACCTCACGAGGATCAACGTAAGCGGGTATTATGCCGAGAAAGACACGGTAACAGGTCTTTGGGGTTTCAGGGACAGTGCAGGATCGTGGACAACGCCTCCCCGATATGCTCAGATCAGTGACTACGCAGAGGATGGGTTCGCCTTCGCTCGGTCAGGGGATGGGGGGCTTTGGGGGATCGTGGATCCCTCGGGTGCCTGGGCGGTCGAGCCCCGATATAGGGATATCGGGGCAAGTGCAGACGGCTTAAGAGTTGTGAGCCTGCCGGGCTCGGAGTTCGAAGGAGTCGTCGACCATCAGGGGAACTGGGTTGTGGAGGCGAAGTATAAAAAGGTCTGGACCCCCGGGGGAGGGCTTATTGCCGTCCAGGTGCCCGACACCGGCCTTTGGGGATACGTCGACCATGAGGGCAACATGATGATCGAACCTAAGTTCCAGACTGCCTATGCTTTCGCTTCGAACGGCCTCGCGGCGGTGGAGGTCCCGGGGGCGAAGAAATAAGATGGAGGGAAGATTCCAAGGGTTGAGCCTGCCATGCCGCCTACGGCTCGCCCGCCGACGCGTAAGGAGAAACGACATGGAGCCAGACAGAGAGAGGCCGGGATCGCTTCCACAGATGCAGACGGGTGAACGCCCCGCCGGGGCCGGGGGGGCATCCGGGAGCCCCGGCGTCGACGAGCGCACGCTCTACTCGACCTTCCTCCAGGGGAGGAACGACCCGGGCGTGAATGAGGCCACACTCGACAAGCTGATGGGGGAGCGGCTCGGATGGAGCTGGGCGGCGCTCCTCCTCGGACCTGCGTACTTCGCCTACAGGAAGTGCTATGCGGGCCTGGCGGTCGTATACGCCGCCACGGCGGCGAGCTTCCTCATCCCCATCCCCAACTTCATATTCTGGATAGGGTACGGGGCGCTGTTCTTCCCCCTCTACCGCCTGAAGGCTCGGAAGGCCGTCGCCGAGGCGCGGGAGGAGGGGGCCACGCCCGAGAGCCTCGCCCGGCTCAGCCGCAAAGGCGGGGTGAACGTCATCCTGACGGTCGCCATGATCCTGGCCTATGCGACCCTCCTTGTCGCGTACCTCATCCTGGGCACCATGACAAGGGCGCAGCTGAGGGCGATAGGCCTGGGGTGACATGAGCAGCGGTGTGCCTCCTGCAAGGGGCGGCCGGGAGCTCCAGACGGTTTTCAGAAGGAATATCCGTCGATGCCGGACGCAAGATGATTTTTTTGTGAGAGATTTCTTTCCTTGCAACCTTGTTCTCGGTGCCAGGGTATTGACAACAAGTGATGGAGTCAATGGGTGCAGTATGACCTTGAGCAGATAGTGCGTGACAATGGAGACATGGTTCTCCGCCTTGCCGTTGCAAGCACAGGCAACAGGGCAGATGCGGAAGACGTGTTCCAAGAGGTCTTCATACGCCTGGTTCGTTCCATCGACAAGATTGAGAACGAGGATCATTTACGTTATTGGCTGGTCAAAGTGACTGCGAATAGATGTAAAAGCCTGTTTTCAAGCGGCCAGCGAAAGAGGGAGGTGCCGGTTGGGGAAGTGCCAGAGACGGTTGACAGATCAACCGACAACGCAGTAGATACCCCTGCAACCGATGCCATGCAAGGTCTTCCGGAAAGATATAGGGTTCCTATCCACCTGTTTTATTTTGAGGATCTTCCAATCAGTGAAATTGCGAGAATCCTTGGAAGCAGCGAGGGAGCCGTCAAATCGCAGCTTTCAAGGGGACGTAAGATGCTGGGATCTTCCTTGAAGGAGATGTGGCATGTTTGAAGACGAATACCGTTGTGAGATGAACCGGGTGCAGGCTTCCGAGCTGCTAGTTTCAGGCACCCTAAAAAGGATGCAGGACGAACGGGCGAGGCTTCAATCAGGGAAGGAGGCCGGTTCGTCCGACGAGCACGAGGACCATGCCGGGGACTCACGTCCCCCCAAGGTAAAAAGGCCGTTGCTTTTCAGGATCGGTCTGCCTGTTGCAGCCTGCCTGCTCTTTGCGCTTCTAGGGATACTGATCATCCCGCAATCTATGGGGATGACAGGAAAAGGGTCCACGCAGTATGAGTTCCAACCGGTGCAGGGTAATACCCCTTTCGCAGGTGTGCCCTTATTTGGTAACGCGGGGGAGCAGCCCAGCAGTGGCACAGCGGGTCTGGTGAGTGCCGAGTGCTCGGAAGATCTCCTGCCCGAAGGCATCCTCGAGGCGCCGCCGGTCTTGTTTGGAGGCCATTCTGTCTACCTGGGGTTCGATGAGAGCCAATCAACCTACTACGCGGCGTACCGAGAGGAAGTCCCGAACGATGCGTGGGTGGTGATTCGATCCGCAGACTTCGATAAGGCCGGCTTCATGGATGCGCTCAAGGAATACCTCTCTTAAGCAAAAAGTATTTTGGGGATCGTGCAACCTTTTCTCAGATCCCAGGGTATTGAGAGGAGAAGGGCAAGCCGCCCGCCACCGTTTCGAGGCCATTGCGAATCAAGGAAGACGAAGTGTCTGACTTGGGCGGTATCTGTAGGTGCCGAGCGGGGCTGGCAGGTCTCCGTGGTGGGACCAACAATGAGGAGGAAGACAATGGGGAACATACCAAAGCGGAGGACGCTCTCGTGCGTGATCGCGCTCGCCTTGGCGTCGTCGCTGTTCATCAGTGGCTGTGCGCCAGGAGGAGCTCAGTCCACAGGCCAGACCTCGCAAGAAAACGCTGCCGTCGCGGCTGCGTTGCAGGAAAAGTACGGGCAGAGCCAAACTGTCGATTATGCCGAAGGTCAGAGCTCGGTCGCCCGCGACCACACGTTTGTTATCTCATATGGCTTCGATCCTGTCGCGCTCGGCATGAATGACTACGCACAGATCGCCTCTCTTTATTACGATGCCGAGCTCACGCAACCCGTCGCGTCGTCGTATGATTGGGCGAGCACGGACAAGAAATCCTATTCGATTTCACCCAAGGAATACCCTGGGTGGGCGGTGTACACAGACGGCGCAGAGGGCTATCCCTATGGGGTTTCAGGCAGCTCTGGACGACTGTTTGACAAAGGTGAGAATGCGGACTGGGGGAACGCCGGCACGATGTATCTGGCGACCAGGGTCGACCTGGTGACGGGCCAGACGCTTGCCAAGCCTGTCGTCCAGGTCGTCACCGTCAAAGGCGAGCTCGACACCCCCAGCCTCTCGCTCAGGGTAGCCGAAAACGGCCAGGTTCAGTTCTCATGGAATGCTGTCAAAGGGGCCAAGGCGTACTACGTAGTTGAGCTGAACGGAGCCGATAGCGGCAAGAACGCTTCAGGACGCCTAATCGGACATACTAGTGGGACCACGTGGAGCAGCGGTTCCAAGGCCGATGCCGTTACCGGCGGCACGTTCAATACCAATAAGGAATTTATGACCTATCAGGTTTCCGAGGACGATTGGCTCGCGCCGGCAACGGCCAAGGCATATGAAGGCCAATACGACCCTGAAGGCGGTGCCATAGCATTGAGCGGTTCCGCAAACAAGGCCTACAGTGTGATCGCCGTGAACGAGAGCGGCTCCTCCGTGTACTCCAATATGCTTGGTATCGCCGACATCGCGGCACTTGCCCCTGCCACAATCGCGTACAACATGGAAAGGCTTTCCGAAGAAGGGTTTTCCGGCTACGTCAAGGGCGTCGCGATGATGCCGAGCTACCGATGGATCGTCATGTGCGACGGCAAGCTTTCGCAGCGGCTCGTGAACTACGACTTCGGCGCCGCGACTGAGGAAACGGAGGGTCGCTACAACGAGAAGGCCGATGGGACAGGCGGGTATGACGCCGTGTCCACAGACGTGCTCAAAATTCCCTATACGGTGGACGGCACGGCCTTTACTGGCACCCTCGTAGTAAGCGGATACGATAAGGACAATAAGGATTCACAGATCGAGGCCATCAAGGCCCGCCAAGACTCCTTGAAGAACAAAACCGGGGACATCCAGCGCGAGGTGACGGTTATGGAAGAAGGAGCCTCCAAACCGAGTGGGGCGAACGCGCCTGCAAAGATTGTCGTCAAAGAAAACGTCATAACTGCAAACAGCGCGCTCAGCGAGTACCTGGCACTGAGCATGGTCAACGGGATGCAGACAGTCGATCTTTCCGGGTTCCCCCAGGCCCTTGATCAGAAATACCTGGTCGATGCATGGTCGGAGGCCTTCTACCAGAACCCACTTGTCCTAGGCGTTTCAGATGTCTCCGTCTCGCGCGATGGGAAGACGCTCTACCTGAAGTACGAGGACGCCCAGGCAACCCGCGAGAGCAAGCAGGCTAAGATAACCGAGAAGGTCAAGCATATTGTGCCGGAGATTATAGACGACACGATGACCGCCCGCGAAAAGGAGTTCGCGATCAACCAGTACCTGTGCGACACGGTCACATACGACAACGCTGCTCTTGAAAACGCCGAGAAGTACAACTATAAAAAGGTCGACAGCAGCTTCTACGACTCCTTTACCGCCTATGGTGCACTCGTCAAGGGGGTGGGCGTCTGCGCCAGCTATTCCGCATCCTTCAAACTTCTGGCCGATGCGGCCGGCCTCGACAGCGTGGTTGTGACGGGGTACCTCGATGGCTCGCTTGGGCATGCTTGGAACCGGGTCAACCTCGGCAGCGGCCAATGGGCGGCCGTCGACAGCACAAATAACGACATCGACGTCCTCTCGAACGCGATCCTGAACGCGCCCGACTCAGCTATTGCCTCAACACTTGTCGAAGATGATCTCTGGATCATGGATTCCGTGATCTCGCAATATGGCAATCAAAGCGACAGGGACGAATACTATCACGTGAAAGGCCTGTTCTTCGACCAGGGTGCCGTTGTGAGCCAGATCGTCGACCAGCTTGCCTCCAGGGACACTGCCGTCGTCCGTACGAACTACAAGCTGACCGATGGCCAGTTCTACGACATCGGCAAGAGCGTCGTCAAGGCGACCGGCAACAGCAAGCTCTCCGGCTTCTATTGGATGGGGGTCGTTGTCATCAGCAGTGACCCGACGCTGGTGAAGTGATGTCGAGCTTGCTGGGCGCCTGCTTCAGTGAACGATGTGCTGAGCCATACCAATCTGGTGCGGGTCCGCTGCTGAATAATACAACCCCTGTCGAATGGAACGTATGATGATGAACGAGATATCAAGCGAGGTTGGTTCCGTGCAACAAGCCTCTGCTGAAGAGGAGCGAGAAACAAAAGGGGGCAGCCCTTCGGTGGCTCTGTTCACCTTCAAGGGCAGCGATGAGAATATTTATGGAAGATACCTTAGAGCTACCTACAATACGGAGAAAGAGAACGGGTGGATTGCAGTAATGATCGTGATGGCGTTATGCTGGATATTCGCTCTCTTCATCATTTTAAATCCAGGGATGTTTGGCCCAAGTGCTTTCTATGGCTCACCGTCATTGGGTCATGCCCCGATGACGCCATCAAGGTACCTCTACGGAGAGACAGCGCTGTATTGGGGCTGGATAACACTGTTCGTTGCACCGTTGACCTGTATCTATGTGGGCGGTGGTTTAGCAGGTAGTTGGGAGGCGCACAACAACTTTTGGGCACGGTTATATCGATGGAGCATGTCCCTTTCACGGAGTGCGGGAGGGAAGGTTTTTCGTATGCTGTATTTTGGCAGTTTTGAGAAAAAAACTTCTGATATTTTGATTTTTGATTCTTACATGCTTGTTGGTGAAAATGAAAAAACAAGAGAAGTTGTTTACTTCGATATTGGCAGGGCCTTCTTTTGTGAAGGACTTTTTGTATTTCGTATCTTGATAAACGATACCGTTGTCGACTACGCCGCCGACATCACAAGCCTTAGCCGTGAGGAAAAGGCCGACTTCGTAGACTTTATTAGGGCAAAAGTGCGTGAAGAAGTGAAAGTGTATATTGGGTGAATACCTTTAAGGGTTATTAAGGGGGAAAGCGAGATCAAAGTGACAGAGAAAAATAGGAGGCTGCTGCCTATCGGTTCGATAGTGTCGGCTGTAGATGCCGGGGGGGGGTAAGGTAAACAGCATGAATGTCCCAGACAAGGCGGAGGGCACAGGCCCCCAACCGGCCGAGGCCGGAACCGTGCATGGGGAAGGCACGGCTGGGGAGGCTCAGCCGTCCTACTCTTTCAAGGGCAGCGACGAGAACGTCTACGGGCGCTACCTCAGGGCCACCTACAACCTCGAGAAGGAGAACGGGTGGATATTCTGCATTGTCGTGGCCGTCGCGGTCTGGTGCCTTATTCTCTACAT
>JAVBQH010000065.1:0-6770 GCA_031549175.1 Raoultibacter sp. | reverse complement strand
GAGAAGAAGCAATAATGGCTGATTCTAAGAAAACCCTCCGCGTCACCCAGGTGAAGAGCGCTATCGGGCGCAAGGCCGACCAAGGGAAGACCCTGAAGGCCTTAGGGCTCGGCAAAATCGGGCGTAGCGTCGACCAGGTCGACAACGACTGCGTCCGTGGGATGATCTTTAAGGTCAAGCACTTGGTAGAGGTCACCGAGATCTAAGGATTTCTGCAACGGGTCGATGCAGCGGCCTTCCGCAGCAGCCCGTCTTGCCTTTCTGGTGCAAGCTTGCGTACGAGGTACGTCACGCTTTCCCATCAAGGCAATACCTGTACTACTACGAAAGCCCTCGCTGATGCTACCAGGCCAGCGAGTTGGAAAATGGAAGTTGGCTGGCGGCGAGCTGCCAGCACGGATAGGGAAGATCGGGACAACCTCGATTTCCATCCCATCCGGAAAAGCGAAAAGGAGTGTTCCATGGAATTGAAGGACCTGACCCCTGCCGAGGGGTCGAAGCGTGACCGCAAGCGCAAAGGCCGCGGCCCTGCATCAGGCAATGGGAAAACTGCCGGGCGTGGGTATAACGGCCAGAAATCGCGTGCTGGAGGCGGCAAAGGTGCCGGCTTCGAAGGCGGCCAGACCCCCCTTGCGCGCCGTCTGCCGAAACTGCGCGGATTCAAGAATTTCAACCGCACCGAGTATGTTCCGGTGAATGTCGGCCGGCTTGATGCCATTTTCAAGTCAGGTGAGGTCGTAGATGGTGATACACTGAAGGACAAGGGTGTTATCAAGCACTCCGACGCATTGGTGAAGATATTGGGCGATGGCGAATTGACCCAGTCCCTCACTGTGAAGGTTGATAAAGTCTCTGCTTCGGCCAAACAGAAGATCGAAGCAGCCGGAGGAAAGGTTGAAGAACCTTGCTAAACTCACTGATAGCTGCATTCAAGGTTCCTGAGCTGCGTAACAAGATCCTCTTTACGCTTGGAATCCTGGCGCTCTATCGCTTTGGAGCCTATATCCCGGTTCCAGGAATCCCTTTCAAGGAATTTGCCGACACCTTTTCACAGGCCGGCGGAATATCCATGACGATGCTCGACCTGCTTACCGGCGGTGCGCTCTCGCACTTCTCGGTATTCTCGCTGGGCATCATGCCCTACATCACCGCATCGATCATCATGCAGCTGATGCAGGGCGTTATTCCTGCTGTAGGCCGTTGGGCGAAGGAAGGGGATTCGGGGCGTAAGCGCATCACCCAGGTCACTCGTTATCTGACCTTGGGATTAGGCCTTATCAACGCAATCGGCTACCTGTTCTTGTTCAAGTCCTCCCAATATGGCGTGGTCTTCTCGCCTGAGGTGCCGGAGCTTTTGACCGACTGCCTCGTGGTGTTCACGCTTGTGGCAGGCACTGCATTCATCATGTGGATGGGCGAGCTCATCACACAGCGTGGTATCGGAAACGGCATGTCGCTCATTATCTTCACGAGCATCGTGTCCCGTGTGCCTTCCGCCATCTTCGACTCGCTGAGAACCCAGGGCGACATGGGCGTCGCGATCACCATACTGATCGTCGTGGTCGTGCTGGTGGTCATTCCGCTTATCATCTACGTCGAACGGGCCCAGCGCCGCATCCCGGTGAACTACGCCAAGCGCGTCCAGGGGCGCAAGATGATGGGGGGGCAATCGACCTACATCCCCTTGAAGGTCAATGCCGCCGGCGTTATCCCGATCATCTTCGCAAGCTGCATCATCTATTTCCCTGCCCAGTTGGCGGCATTGTTCAACGTCGATTGGCTGCAGATGGTGGCAAACGCGATCTCGGCCGGGTGGATCAACTGGATCCTGACGGTCTTGCTGATCGTGTTCTTCGCCTACTTCTATACGACGATGGTGTTCAACCCGGACGACACGGCCGACAACCTGCAGAAGCAAGGCGGCTTTATCCCGGGGGTTCGTCCCGGCAGGGCAACCGCGCAGTATATCAAGAACGTTATCAACAGGATCACGCTTCCGGGCGGAATCTTTATCGCGATCATAGCCGTCGTACCTTCGATTCTGTTCAGCTTTACAAACAATCAGCTGATCCAGGCTTTGGGAGGCACGTCAATCCTCATCATGATCGGTGTCGCGCTTGACACCATGAGCAAGATCGAGTCTCAGTTGAAGATGCACAACTACGACGGATTCTTCAAATAAACTGGTCCCGCCGGCCTTTCGGCTGGCGGGATCTTTTACATGCTTGAAAGGTTAACGATAATGAACATTGTTTTATTGGGTGCACCTGGTGCTGGTAAAGGAACCCAAGCTGCGAAGCTGGTGGAGAAATACCACCTGCCCCATATTTCCACGGGCGACATGCTCCGTGCTGCAGTGAAAGAGGGGACGCCCCTTGGAGTGAAGGCGAAGTCATTCATGGATGCCGGCGAACTGGTTCCCGATGACGTCATTATCGGCTTGGTGACCGAGCGCCTCCAAGGCAAGGACACCGAAGCCGGGTTCATCCTCGACGGCTTTCCCCGTACCTCGACGCAGGCTGTGGCGCTTGACGGCGAGCTTTCCAAGCTCGGGCGCCCGCTCGATGCTGCGCTGCTGATCAACGTCGACTCTGAAGTCATCGTGAAACGCCTCACCTCACGCCGCATGTGCAAGGAATGCGGCTACATCGGCTCGATCGCCGATGCCGTGTGTCCCAAGTGCGGTGGTGAGATGTACCAGCGCGGAGACGACAATGAGGCTACGGTCCGCAACCGCCTCAATGTCTATGAGAAGTCGACGGCTCCGTTGATCGACTATTACCGTGGGTGCGACCTGTTGTTGTCGATCGACGGCGACCGCGACCCTGAAGTGGTCTTCGCCGACGTCGAAAAAGAGCTCAAGCTTGCATAAGGGGGCAGGGGCTCCGTCCCGTGTTCCGCCAATCGTGACCGCATGACCCCTTTTCCTTGGAACCTTGATGCATCCGGGTTCCGGATAGGGGTTTTTGCCTGTATGGCCGGCAAGGGGAAGGTATGCCCGGCGTAGGTGGGGCACCCGGCCTTCGGCCGCACGGCCGACCGTCATCCAAAACGGCTGCAGTCGCTCGGTCTATTCGCAATTCGCGGCCTTCCAAGCTGCAAAGCGGTTTATAATTTCACAAGTATGCCCAACGTATTCGAAAACATACTCGTCCACATCAACGTTTTTATGCAGAAGTATGGCGTGACCCTCAAGCACGTGGTCAAACGCGTCTCAGCCGTTCTCGTCATCGCCCTTTTGCTCGAGGTCTGCGTATTCAACTTCAATTACTTCGCCTCAAGCGGGCTCAACACCATCTGCCTGAACGACAAGCTTACCCTGCAGCAGACCAGTGATGAGAAGTACAAGATCACCGAAGTAAACCACACCCTTGAATTCTCAAACCTGAATACCGACGTGCGTAACATCTGGCTCAATTTCGACTGGGACCAACCCGCACAGCTGCTTAAGATAAAAATCCAGTTCACCGATGGTGCGCACAGCACGTACTTCGATACGACGGAATACACGGTCGGGGTGCCGACGGTACCCGTCTCAACTATGAGCAACCAGAGCAAGTATATCAACCTGAGCACCACCGGCCTGGTGAACAGCCTAAAGATAGAGGTGCTTGCCGAAGACGACACGGCCTATCCCATCAAGCTCGACGGGGTCTACATCAACGTACAGCATCCTTTCGACTTCAATATGCTGCGTTTTGCCGGAGTAGCCTTTATCTTGGGGCTCATCTACGTGTTCCGGCCGAAATCGAGTATCTACAAGGTCTTTATCGTTGAGAAGCCAAGGAAGTCGAAGGCAGTGATCGTCGCCGCGGTGGCGATCGAGGTCGTCCTCATGTCCGCATTCCTCTTCTATGGGTCGAACCTGGTGGGTATTTCCACGGCGAACTACAACGCGGGGGAGTACCGTGGCGGGATCGTCAACACCTACGACTTCGGCGACGAGAGCTCGCAGCAGTATGCAGAGCTTGCAAAGTCAATGGCCTCGGGCAAGCTCTACCTCGAGGCCGAGCCGCCCCAATGGCTCAAGGACATGGATGACCCGTATGACAAAGGCTCGCGCGATGAACTGCAGAAGGAGACCGGGGAGAAGTACCTCTACGATGTCGCCTATCACGACGGGCATTACTACGTCTACTTCGGGGTCGTGCCGGTAATAATGTTCTACCTGCCGTTCTACTTGGCAACAGGGGCGGCCTTCCCGACTGCGATCGGGGTGCTGATAGCCGCGATACTGTTCGTGCTGGGTTGCTCGGCCCTGCTCGACCGCTTCGCGCGCTATCACTTCCGGCACGTGTCGCTCGGGCTCTATCTTCTGCTGCAGATCGCCCTGGTAGGCTGTTGCGGTATGCTCTACCTGCTGAAATTCCCGACCTTCTATTCGCTGCCCATTATGTTGGGGCTCGCGTTCTCGGTGTGGGGGATATATTTCTGGATGAAGGGGCGCACGTCGGACGCCCCCTGCAAGTGGTATTTACTGGGCTCTTTGTGCATGGCGCTTGTCGTAGGATGCCGCCCTCAGCTCGTCGTACTCAGCTTCCTGGCGTTTCCCCTGTTCTGGCGAAGCTTCATTACAAAGCGGCATCTTTTCACGAAACAGGGGGCCCGTGAATTCGCCTGCCTGCTTGCTCCCTATGCGGTGGTCGTCCTTGCCCTCGTCGCCTATAACTATGCGCGGTTCGGCGCCTTCCTCGACTTCGGCGCGAACTACAACCTCACCTTGAACGATATGACGAAGCGAGGCTTTTCTGCCGGCCGTATCGCCCCGGCCTTCTTCGCCTACTTCCTGCAGCCGCCCTTTGTCACAGGCGTTTTTCCCTATCTGCACCCGGCTCCCTTTGAGACCACCTATATGGGGCAGACTATCAGGGAAGTCACCTTCGGCGGCATCCTTGCGTGCCTTCCGATGCTGTGGGTCTTGCCCTTCGCGCCCCGTATACTGAGGATGCGTTACTCCCAACGCTCGACACGGACCATAGCAGGCGTCATCTTGGTTCTGCTCACGGCTGGTGTGGTGGTCGCCCTGGTCGATGCGCAGGCTGCAGGGATCCTCCAGCGTTACTATGCCGATTTCAGCTTCATGTTCCTGATTGCCATGGTGCTCCTGGTCTTCATCGTGAACGAGAACCTCGATCCTGCCTCGACAACGAAGAACCTGCTCATGAAGGTCTTGATCGTACTCGTTGCCATCAGCCTGCTCTACTCGTCGCTCTTGTGCCTTGTACCGGAGACGAACTGGTATGGGGATGTCTACAACTGGGCATACCAAGACATCGTCGAGATGTTCCAATTCTGGTCCTAAAAAAAGCAGGTGAGACAGCGGCCGGTTGGGACAGGGAGGGCAGACCCTGTTGTCCCCCTGTCCCAACCTCTCTGTCCCAGGGTCTGCCCCTGCTCGCATGTATGGCAACAGGAAGGTGCCCCCGTGCAGGAAACTGTACGGGGGCACCTGAGGTTCTAGCCGGGTATGCGTTATTCCTCGTCGTAGATACCTTTAAGTTTGACCAAGTGTTCGTAGCGGTCCATCGCAGCCTTCTCGTTGCGCTCGAAGAGCTCTGCCGCACGTTCGGGGAACTCGCGGGTCAAGCGGCTGTAACGCGCCTCGTTCATCAGGAAGTCCTGGTAGCCACCGGCAGGTGCCTTGGAATCCAGGACAAGCCTCTTCCCGGCTTCGGCGTCGGGGTTGAAGCGGAGCAAGTTCCAATACCCGCTGTCGACCGCCTTCTTCATCTCGTCCTGGCAGTTTGCCATGCCGCCCTTGATGGAATGCATCTCGCAGGGGGAGTATCCGATGATAAGCGACGGCCCTGGGTACGCCTCGGCTTCGACGATTGCCTTGAGCGTCTGGGCGGGTTTGGCACCCATGGCGACCTGGGCGACGTACACGTACCCGTAGCTCATGGCGATCTCGGCGAGGCTCTTCTTTTTTATGTCCTTGCCGGCAGCTGCGAACTGGGCGACCTGCCCGATGTTCGAGGCCTTTGAAGCCTGCCCGCCGGTGTTCGAATACACCTCGGTATCGAATACGAAGACGTTCACATCCTTGCCCGAGGCAAGCACGTGGTCGAGCCCGCCGTAGCCGATGTCGTATGCCCACCCGTCGCCGCCGAAGATCCAGATGGACTTCTTGGCCAGGTATTCCTTGTTGTCAAGCACATCCTTGGCGAGCTTCGCGACTTGCGGGGAGCCGGACGCAGCCAGTTTCTCGAGCTCAGTTACGTAGGCCTGCGTCGCCTCTTTGCTTTCCTCTGCCTGGCCCAAGGTGTCGATCCATGCCTGGGCGGCATCCTTGACTGCCGCGTCGGCTTCGCCCGAGGCGAGGATCTGCTCCGTGTCGGCCATCAGCTTGTCGCGTACCGCCTCATGGCCGAGCAGCATGCCGAGGCCGTGTTCGGCGTTGTCCTCGAACAGCGAGTTCGACCATGCAGGCCCATGCCCGTCCTTGTTCACCGTGTAGGGGGAACAAGCCGCAGGGCCGCCCCAGATAGAAGAGCAGCCTGTCGCATTCGCCACAAACATTCGATCGCCGAAGAGCTGGGTGACAAGGCGCGCATAGGCGGTCTCGGCGCAGCCGGCGCATGCTCCGGAGAACTCAAGTAGAGGCTGGCTGAACTGGCTGCCCTTGACACTGGCGTCCTGCAGCTCTGGTTTGTCGGAGACCTCGGCCACGCAGTAGTTGAACACTTCCTGCTGGGCAAGCTCGTCTTCTTGGGGAACCATGGCCAGCGAGTTGCTCGGGCACACGTTCACGCATACGCTGCAGCCCATGC
>JAVBQH010000031.1:0-6288 GCA_031549175.1 Raoultibacter sp. | reverse complement strand
CGGAATCGTCGTATCGATGGGTAGCGAAGAGGAGTCGCCCCCTGTCGATCTAGGGACGGGCGAGCCTGACGACCCGTATGCAGAGCTGCCTGATACGGCAAAAAAAGACATAAAGAACGGTGAGGCATCCGTTGTCTTGCCGATCGAGCAATCCCAGGAAAAGAGCGTCTTGCAGGCATCGCCGAATGCCGCCTTCACGGTGAAGCTGCCTACCACGCTTGCGCATAAGGCCGCGTCGTTCTATTACCGGGCGCAAGGCAGCGGCTCGTGGCTGGAAGGCAGCTATGCGACGGATTCCTCCAGCATCATACTGAGCCTGCCGGCATCTGCCATGGGCGAAGGCGTGGTCTACGAGTATGTGGCCTCGTTCCTTACACCCACCTCGCTTACCAACATTGCCGTGAACCGCTACAACAAGATTGTCGGCACGATTTCGGTCGCCGCAGACGGCACCTGGACGCACGTCAATAAGAATGGCGAGCCGACCGGGCTTTACAACGAGACCAAGAATGCCGACGGCGTGACGCTTGCGGTGCTCAAGGCGCCTACCTATCTGCAATACAAGGCGAAGCCCTTCGAGGTGAGGACGGAGCCCCGTGCGGCATACTGGGATACCAGCCTGGTTGACAGCCTTGACGGCACGCCTTTCGACCTGTGCACCTATTCCTCGTTCGGCGTGACCTTCTATGTGCCGAGCGAATCGGCAAACGTCACGGCAGCCGCCCGCACCGCGCTTGCCGGGGCCGGGTATCCGGTGGTGACGGGCACGGTCACAGACCCAGGCGCCAACACCATCTCGACCGCAGACCTTTCCTTCGCCTATTCGCTGAACACGCCTTCCTATGCGAGGGCCTATGGCCTGTATTATCCGAAGGGCACCGGCACGGATGTGCTCATCCCCGACGCCTCGAGCAAGCATACCTTCACGAGCACGAAGGTCATGTGGTCGACCTTCACCCTCAAGCTCGAACAGACGAGCTATGCCGTCTTGATCCGCGGGCTGTATGAGGGCACCGAGATACAGGGGGCCACCCCCGAAGACAACGCGCTGTTCACCGTCGGTGACGGGCCGGGCGGCAAGAACGTGGTCTTCAACGTTGCAAGCGGCACGCAGACCGTCTCCTTGAACCTGGTCTGTTCCGGCCTCTATACCGTGCCCTTGCGTTTCACCATCAATGCCGATTCGGGCACGGTGAGCTTCGACAACCAGGCCGAGGCCGCATCGAAGTGCGAGTCGCTCAGCTATGGGTCGGGCACGCTCGACCTCCGCCAGATGCTGCTGTTAAGCGTTGTCGACAAAGGAAGCCAGGTGGTTGCTGCCTCCGACGAGGTACTCCAGTATATCCAGAAGACGCGGAGCTATGCGCCGGGCATTGTGGCCGCGGGCAAGTTCGGCGTCTACAACCCTGACCCCGACAAGGCCTACCGGATCGTAGGCTACCGCGTCGATCCGGACCATGCACGCTTCTCGGACCTGCTTCGCAGCAACACGGTGGCAATCAAGAAGTACTTCGCCACCTATTATCCGGACCGAACCTTCGCCGGCTTCGAGTACCTGTATGATTTCGAGGGCATCACCGGGAAGACCCCATCCGAGGCACTCCTCGAGATGTACCAGGCCGAATATCCCGGTATCAGCTCGCTTGGGGACCTGCCGGTCAGCGTCATCACCCATGAGATTCTCTACGACGGGGGAGACTGGCGCTTCCCGCAAGACAAGGTCGACCTCAGTAACGAGCGCGTCATCTCGATCATAGACGGCTCGGGTTATTCCGTGCTTGAGACGGACCCGGTCATCATCGACCTTGCCAACAAGATCCTGTACGAGGACTCCCTTTCGGTGACCTTCGACAATGTGAAGTACCCCTTGAGCCCCTACCTCAACTCGCTCGACGAGCCGACGGGTGCGCCTGATGAGCGCCTGCGCCTTCTGTACTCGTCGTATCGCGACAGGGCGGACGCCAGCAACGCCATGATGGCCGACATCCTCTCGTCGCTTCCGGTGCTTCGGCCGGCCGGTCAGGCAGGGGACAGCATCACCTTCAACAACTTCGCCTTCGGCGTTAACGGGAACTACATCCACAACCCCTACCGCCTGTCCAATTACGAGGTCAACTTCGACTTCAACATGATCCTCTCCGTGGTCGGCATCGAGGGCATCGCCTTCATCGACGGCAACGTCGACGGTGTTTGGCAAGACGGCGAACAGGTCCTTGCAAATGTCGAGTTCAGGCTCTACAACCCGGACGGTTCTTTGTACGGCACCTACCAGACCGATGCCAACGGCCGCTATGAGATACCCTTCGTCCCTGAGGCCCAAGGCTACCGCATGGAGGTCACCACCCCTGACGGCTACGACATCACCTCGGTCCTTGTCGCGGGAGACATCAACGGCAACAAGTTCAAGGCCGCCACGGGCGACACCGACAGCTTCGACGTCGCCGTCGACGAGGCCTACCGGTATAACGCCGGGTTCGTGGTGCAGGCGAAGAAGCACACGATCACCTATGACCCCAACGGCGGCCATGGCACGGTCGTGGACGCCCAGTCTCCCTATAACGAGGGGGCTTTCGCAACCATCCTGGACCACGGCTACAATCAGGGCACGTCAACCGGCTTTTCGCGTATGGGTTTCCGCTTCATCGGGTGGAATGACCAGCCCGATGGGAAGGGAACGGCCTACGCCGCCGACGATACCGTCCTGATGGACCGCGACAGGGTCATCTATGCGCAATGGGAGCTGATCAGGAGTGAGGATCCCGTCGATCCCGATGATCCAGACGACCCCGGCCAGCCGCAGGATCCTGAGAAGCCTGGCCCCGCAGACCCTTCGAACCCGAAAGGCTCTCCCGATCCACAGGCACCCGCCACCGTTATCCCGCTTACCGGCGATGCGCTGGTGTGGGGATGGGCTGCCCCCATCGCCTTAGGCGCACTGCTTGTCGGCACCATCGCCTTGATCCTGTTCAGGAGGGCGGGCAAGAAAGGCTGAGTGGGCACCTGCCCCTGAGACGAGTGCTCGGCCTCGGCTGAGAAGCTCCCCATAAAACGGCCCCGGGATGCCTTGTGCTCCCGGGGCCGTTTACATCAAAGGGGCATGGAGCCTTGAGGCGGCCGCCTGTCTTTGCTGCTGTCAACCGAAGTGCCGGACAGACAAATATGCTGGCAGCAAAAGGGTAACGCCTTCGAGATGCATATTGACAAATGTTGCTCTTTAACACACTATTGTGCAGGGGTACAACGTTAGGGGCGCTACCTTGTTTATTCTTCCTCAATCGCAGCCGAATACCAAAGACGCAGTTCCGGGTGCGTCTTCACTCTGTTCCTAAAACGGCACGGGAAGAGGCTGCCTATGAAATGATCGATTCTTGAAGCCCGCCATCCGCCGGTAGCTGTCGGGCTTGTTCGCAGTTTTAAGACAAGCGAAAGGATGATCATGAAAAAACTCGCAGCCGTTTTGATCCTCGCCTGCCTTGCGACCCTCTATGGGTGCGCGGCATTTAACGAGGCGACGAATCTTCAAGAATATGAAGTCCAAGGAGAGTCGATCCCCACCATCAATGCCGTCGTGGGGGAGCGCAAGGTCACCGGCGTCGGTTCGTCTTCCTCGGGAGACAAGGTGTCAAAGGAATATACCTACGAGAGCCCAACCGTCAATGCAGACCTGAAGGAATACTTGGGAACCTTGGTCAACGAGATCGGTTTCATCGCAATCGATGAGGACATCGACCTCGATACCGTGCCCGGCACCGCCAAGTTGGCCGCGGAATCCCCGAGCGATCCGAGCAAGCTCTTCGTGGTGCAGATCGACTATACGAAGAACGGCTACAAGGTCACGGTGAGTCGCATGGCAGGGTCGCTGACCTACTACTAGGGCACCTGGGGCTACATACCGTCTTCTGGGGCGGCAGGCAAAGCCGTTTCAACAGCCTTTCGTTTCGGCCTCACCAAGATGACGACCAAGAGAAGGGCCGTTAAGAGCAGGGCTGCCTGCACGCCGAAGGAGATGCTGAAGCCTGCCATGCTCACCCCGGCCGTCGCCTCGGCATTCACCGAGAACGCCGTCGTGATGCCGATCATACCCGAAGACCCGAGTGAGCCGGCGATCTGGCGGAATGAGTTCATGATCGCCGTGCCTTGGGGGTTCTCGTCCTTGCTCAGGTCGCTCAAGCAGAAGGCGGTCATCGGCATCAGTGTGAAGGCGACGCCCGCCATACGGGCCATGTACATGAGGCTTATGAGCCAAGGCGTTGTGTCGGAAGAGAAGAATATGAAGGGAACTGTTCCGAGGAACAGCAGCGAGAAGCCGACCATACCCATAGGACGCGCTCCGACACGGTCATACAGGCGCCCGGTGAAGGGGTTGAGGATCGGCAGGCAAAGCGCGCCGGGCAAGAGCATAAGCCCCGAATCGATGGCGGTGAGTCCGTGGACCTCCTGGATGTAGAGCGGCACCTGCAAGGCAGACGACATCATGGCAACCTGCGCCAAGAGGAGCAGGATCATTCCGAGCGCAAACCGGTGCCGCTTGAACAGGCTCAGCTTCAAATAGGGGTCCTTCACCTTCAGCTGCCGGACAGTGAAGACGACCAACATGACGACGCCCGCAATGATAAGCGCGGTATCCGCCGGATGCGAGAAGCTGAACTCCTCAAGACCCGTCATGCCCAGCATGAACAGAACGAGGCCTGCGCTATACATCAAGGCCCCCAGCCTGTCGAAGCTCATCTTCTCGTGCCTCCCCATATCGCGGACCGCGATGGCGCCCCCGATAAGCGCGAGCAAGGCGATAAGGGCAAGCAGCAGGAATATGTCGCGCCAGCCAAGCGTGTCGGTGATGATGCCTGAAAGCGTCGGCGCTATGACAGGTGCGGCACCAAACACCAAGCCGACCAGGCCGAGGGCACGTCCCGACTTGTCCTTCGGATAAATTGCCAAGGCAACCACCTGGTTGAGCGGCAAGAGGACGCCCGCTGCAATCGCCTGAAGGATACGTGATCCCAGCAAGGTCCAATAACTCGGAGCGAAATATGCCGCCATGCAGCCGGCCAGGAACAGCACAAGTGCGCCGAGGAAGAGGTAGCGGGTATTGTAGCGTGCGATAAGGGAGGCGGAAAGTGCGGCGATGATGCCTATCGTGAAGACGTCGAAGGTGGTAAGCATCTGCCCCAAGGTGGCGTCGATACCGAAGTCGGCCATAATGGCGGGTAGCGAGGAGGCGAGCATGCTTTGGCTTGCAGCCGCAACGAATGTCCCGACCAACATGATTGCCAGGACTACCTTAGGGCTGGTGTCGCGTGCTGTCCTCATGGGCTGATGATACAGGGCGCGCATTATGCCTGGTAAGCTAATTGTGAAAGTGTTGTAGACTTGTTATTGCGCCTTATCCGACACGTTGCCGAAGCATAGGCATGAGCGGGGGCCGAATCAGGAGAGCCTGAAGAGCTGCTTTCTCAAACTGAGCTCCTTCTTCTCGATTGGGTGGGTGAATACACCTTCTATCTCGTAAAAGGTGTAGCCCACAAGCGACTCGATGGCCGGCTTGTTGCCTTCGGTTGAAACGAGCCATGCAGTATGGAGCGCCTCGAGTACCGCGCAGACCACATAGATGTCCCCTTTGCCGTAGTGGACCATCTGGACGAAGATGTCGCGCAGGTCACGGTCGAATATAAAATCCTGGTCAATGATTTTGGCATGCCCTTCGTCTTGCCCAAGGAGTATCTTGGCATAGCGTCCTTCGATAGTCGCGAGTCGTCCCGCCAAGACCCCGAGATGGCGGATACAGTAGATGCCGGTATTAGGGTCGTTTATGCTTGACGAAAACGCCTTCAAGGCGACCTCGACGATCTTTTGTATGGTGAAGCGGTAGTCATTGTTGATATAGCGCTTCTCTTCCAAAACGAAGGCCTCGGCGAGGCATTTCGCTAGCCTTTCCTCTGAATCGAGCCCGTTGTGGTGCACCTGGGCTACCAATTGGTTCTTGCTTATGAAATCCCCGATACGAGGCAGGAGCACGATCAGGCAGTCCTCGTCTTTGATGAGGCGGTGGATCTCGTCAAAGTCGTTCTCCTCGAAAAACCCGTTGCCGCTCGAGCGGACCTCGAGCACAGACGAATAGCCATCGGTGGAAAAGGTGTCGATCCGAATGGCGTCTTGGTGTGCGTCGGTGAAGCTGTCTATGGTCTCTGCTGCCTGCCGGGTAAGGGTCGACAGCAGGTTTTGCACCTGGACCGAGCGTGAAACCGTGATGATGAAGACAACGAAGTGGGTGATGCATACGAGGATATA
>JAVBQH010000123.1:0-13966 GCA_031549175.1 Raoultibacter sp. | reverse complement strand
TCGGCGCCCCCATCGTGGTCAAGGCAGACGGCCTCGCCGCCGGCAAGGGGGTTGTCGTTGCTGAGACGCAAGAGGTGGCCGAAGATGCTGTTCGCAGCTGCTTCGAGGGAACGTTTGGCGATGCAGGGAGCACCGTGGTGGTCGAGGAGTTCCTCACCGGTCCAGAATGCTCGATCCTGGCCTTCGTTACCGCGGGCCATGCCTTTTGCATGCAGCCTGCCCAAGACCACAAGCGCGCATTCGACGGCGACCTTGGCCCCAACACCGGAGGCATGGGCGTGTATTCGCCTGTTCCGATCGTCGAGGACGAAGAGCTTGCAGAGATGCAGCGTTTGATGCAGGTTGCCGCAGCGGCTACGGCAACCGACCCTTTCGAAAACGACTACCGCGGTGTGCTGTATGGCGGCTTCATGTTGACGCCGACAGGCCCCAAGCTCCTGGAGTTCAACGCCCGTTTCGGCGATCCGGAGACCCAGGTCGTGCTTCCCCGCCTGAAAAGCGACCTGGTCGATATCATGTGGGCTGTTGCGAACGGCACCCCGGACAAGGTCGAGCTTGAATGGCATGACGATTGGGCGGTTTGCGTCGTGCTGGCAAGTGCTGGGTATCCAGGCTCTTATGAGAAGGGAAAGGTCATTCTCGGCATCGATGAGGCCGAGGCCTTGAAGGGGGTTACCGTGTTCCATGCAGGCACGGCCATCAACGCCGATGACGAGCTTGTCACGGCGGGAGGCCGCGTACTCAACGTCGTGGCCCTCGGCGGCAGCTTCGAAGAAGCGCGCGAGCGGGCTTACGAGGCGTGCGACCTCATTAATTTTGAAGGAAAGCAGTACCGAAGCGACATCGGAAAGCGTGCCGCAGCAGGACGAGCGGCATGGGAGCAAGCATAAATGGTTTTTGAGAATATTCTGTCGCGGGCAGTACGCCGATACACCGACCACTATTTCAACCTGGAGCCCTGCAAGGAAGGCTTCGTTTCCGCCCCCAAACACGGGCAGGCATACATGCTCTACCTGCATGTCCCCTTTTGTGAAAGGCTTTGCCCCTACTGCTCTTTCAACCGCTTCCCCTTTGAGCGGGAAAAGGCTTCCAAGTACTTCGCAAACATGCGCAAGGAAATGAAGATGCTTGCAGACCTCGGCTATGACTTCGAGAGCCTCTATATCGGCGGCGGGACCCCGACGATCCTGATCGACGAGCTCTGCGAAACCGTCGACGCGGCGCATGAGAGTTTCTCGATAAAAGAGGTCTCAAGCGAGACCAACCCGAACCACCTGATCTCCGAGTATCTTGAGAAGCTTGAAGGGCGGGTCGACCGCCTGTCGGTTGGTGTCCAAAGCTTCGACGACGACCTGCTCAGGCAGATGGACCGGTATGAGAAATATGGCAGCGGAGCCGAAATACTCGACCGGATCACAGCGGCGGCACCTTACTTCAAATCGCTGAACGTCGATATGATCTTCAACTTTCCTGCCCAGACAGAAGCCATGCTTCGCAATGATCTGGAAAAGGTGATCGAGAGCGGCACCAGCCAGACCACCTTCTACCCTTTGATGGCTTCGTCTTCCGTTGCAAAATCGCTCAAGAAGACCGTCGGGAAGGTTGACTATAGAAACGAGCAGCGGTTCTACGAGATTATCTCCGACACCCTTGCCGGTGGCCCAGACCCCTTGTTCCAATACGGAAGCGCCTGGACCTTCAACAAGGAAGGCGCCGGCATGATCGACGAATATGTCGTCGACTACGAGGAGTATCCGGCGATCGGAAGCGGCGGGATCACCTATCTGGGAAACAACCTGTTCGTGAACACATTCTCGATCAAGGAATACAACAAGGCGATCGAAGAGGGACGCATGTCCCTTATGGGCAAGACGACGTTTTCAAAAAGAGACCGCATGCGCTACCGCTTTATGATGCAGCTGTTCGGACTCAGGCTTGACAAGCAGCAGTTCAAACGTGATTTTGGCGTCAGCGTCGAAAGGGCGCTGCCTGCCGAGATGGCCTTTATGAAATCAAGCAGGGCTTTTGCAAACGACAACGAAAGTGAGCTGACCCTGACGGCGCGCGGACGTTATCTGATGGTTGTGATGATGCGGCAGTTTTTTATTGGGGTTAACAACTTGCGCGACCAAGCGCGTGCCGCTCTCGACGATGATGAGCACAGGCTCGCTTTCGATGCACATTGAGGCCGCCGCCTTTGACGACGCATTCTGTTCACGCTTTACGTGAAAGTTACAGAATCAGGCGTTCTTCGGAGGCTCGGCTACAGTGGTGCGTAGTTTTGTTGGGGCCGGCGCAGAGGTACGCCGGCGGGGGAGGTGCTGCTCGATGGATGCCCAAGGAATCAAGATACTCAGCGCTGGTGGTATTGACTACGAGACCGGTATCGACCGTTTTGGCGGCAACGAGGAGATGTTCGAAAGGTTTATCCGCCGATTTCTCGACGATATGCATTTCGAAGAGCTCCTTCGCGACCTCAATTCGGAGGATGCGGAAACCTGTTTCCGGACAGCCCACACGCTGAAGGGCGTCGTTGGAAACCTCAGCTTCGCGGAATACCATGATGCGATCACCCCTGTTGCAGAACTGCTGCGCGACGGCAAGATAGAAGAGGCGCGTGCAGGGATGCCCGCAGTTCTGGTTGCCCACACCAAGGTCGTTGCCGCGATCCAAGAAATCAACTGACAGTACAAAAGGGACAGACCCTTTGCGTGCTTTTGCATTCTCAAAATTGTGGATAATTGGTGGATATGAAAGAAAAGACATGTCCTCTTCGTCTTTGTTTTTATAGGGAAAATCCTACGTATTACAACAAGGTTGAGGCAGCCAAGGCTGCATGCAAGAGATAAAAGGCGGGGTGGAGACATGGCCATTAGAAGGAACACGAAGAGCAAAAGAGCCCGGGCATCTTTTTCGATGCTGCTTGTTGTCGCGCTCGCCTGTATGCCTCTGCTTTTCGGGATACCGCTTGCCTTGGCAAACGACGATGTCGCCAACCAGCAGGAGGCAGAAGCAGGGAAAGCCCCAGTGACGTCTACCGATGGTCTGGTATCGGGCTCTACCGATCAGGGTTTGCCTGGAACCGGCTTGGAGGCCGCAGGCAACGAGGCTCCGACCGAAACAGGGAGCGCTCTAAGCCAGGCGACAACCGCCAATAGTGCAGAAACTGCAGCGACCATGGGGATCCTAGCCGTCCCGGAAGGCGTTGCCCTTGACGAAGGGAACTTCCCCGACCCCGCCCTGAGGGCGTACGTGAAGAACATGCTCGACACCGACGGCAACGGCTATATCTCCAACGCGGAGATGAAGGCGACATACGTTAAATATATCGCGGGCCTGGACATCGTCGACCTCAAAGGCGTAGAGCTCCTTGACGAGGGGAGTGTCTATATCTCGAACACCTCTGCAACGATACTCGACATGACGGGCACGAAGGCGTTCTATGTCGATGCCAGAGGCAACCCGAACCTGGAGAAGTACATCATCAAGGATGCACCCTCTATCAACTCGGTCAACGCCCACGAGAACCCAAAGCTCACAGAAGTCGAGTTCGGCAACCTTGGCCCAATCGTGTATGTGTATGTGCAAGACAACGACCTGAGGAAGCTCGACTTCTCCGGCAATGTCATAGGCTGCGTCGAATGTCGGGAAAACCCGAACCTGAGCGAGATAACCGGAATCAGCAACCAAGCCTCCCTCTCGTATTTCAGTGCTGAGAACTGCGCTATCGCATCCCTGGACATCAGCAACTGCCCTAAAATGTATTCGCTGGTTGTTTCCAACAACCAGCTGTCATACCTCAACGTCGACGGGGACAGAAAGCTCGCAGCCCTGTATGCAGACGGAAACCACCTCCTCGATGTGCGCGGCCTAAGCAACGCGGTCGCAAGCTGGCAGTATCCGCAGAACTACAAGGCCGGCAACCAAACGCTCACCATCCCGGTCGAATATGATGAGGCAACGGGGAAATATACCAGCATAGGCACTTACGACATGTACAACATGCAGGGCAATGTCGACATCATACGGTGGGAGACTCCGAAGCCTGAGCCAGAGTATGAGTACATAGAGGGATGGGTCGACTACGGCTGGGGAGAGCCGGAGTGGGAAATTATCGATGTAGTTGAAATACCCAACGACTGGGTGGATGTGCCCGACGTCGTCATCGGCTACTACGACGCCTCTTCGAAGAGGTTCGTCATCGACAGCGTCGAGGATGCCAACTTCTCGATCTCAAACGCCATCAGCACCATGAAAGACCCCTATGGGAACTACAGCGTGGATCCCGTTGCGACAGCCGGCACCATCCATTTCACGTATACGCCCCCCGTAGCGGAGGATCCGAGTGAGGTTGCTGTTCCTCCTGTTGATACGCCGGAGGCACCGAACACGCCGACCACTCCGACCACGCCGAACGAATCGTCCTCGAACGGCATCCCGGCAAGCCCCTTTACGGTGATCGTGACTCCCGTGATGAATGTGGTGAGCAGTGTCGTGCAGATGGCAGCAGGCTCTCCGACTCCCCTTGTCGCCTCCATCGATGAGGGAGAAACTCCGCTCGCATACAGCCAGGGCGTATGCAACGTGCATTTCTACATGGCAGGCGCCATGCTTTTGACGATAGCCTATGCTGCGGTCGTCGTGACCCGTCGACGCAAATCAAGCTTGCGGTTGCAGGAGCTTGAGGAAGAGGCGCTCGGCATCCGGGAAAGCAAAGACGCCCACAGCCGTGCAGATGACCGGGCATATAACCGAGAAAAAGGGACTGTCCCCCTTTCTCGCTCGAACTAGGCTTTTCATCTGACGCACAGCGTTGTTTTGGGCTATGAACAGGTGAATACGCGCCAACAAACCTCCCTTGCAAAGCGGCGTTTTCTTGCTAGAGTGTATACATGCAACAAGGAAAGGGTCGTGTAGAAAACGGGTATATGGCCGAGGGGCAATACGTCTTCGCGTAGAACAGGGGATTCATATGGACGTCAGGCAGACACAACTTCTCGAGTATTTTGAGAGCCCCGACGTTCAGTTTAACATCCCCGCATACCAGAGAATCTACACCTGGCAGCTCCTTCAGTGCAACGAGCTTTGGCTTGATATCTTGCGTGCCGCCCGGGACGACCAACCCCATTTTGTCGGCATCATGTTGTTCACCCATGAACAGCAAGAAGACTCGGGTTCCGACACCCTTTCTGTGATCGACGGGCAGCAAAGGCTTACGACATTCACGCTCTTGCTGCTAGCTCTTGCGCGCCATTTAGAGGAAAGAGGCGCTGCCCCATCTCCCAACGTACCCTCTCCAAGTATCATCAGAGAGAAGTTCTTGCACCTTGATCATAAAGGCCAGGCTGTTTGTCGACTCACCCTTTCGCGCGAAGACAACACCACGATACAAGCCGCCATGAAAGGGGATGCGAAGCCGGCCTCCGGTTCTGACCGTATCTTTGACAACCTGGCTTTTTTCGCCAGCAAGATGCAAGCACCGGAATTCGACATCGAAAAGCTGTGGAAAGGCATAACCAAGCTTTTCGTAATAGCGATATATACAGAAGATGCCGAATATGCCCAGGAGATATTCGAGAACACCAATTCAAAGGGGCTCCCTCTAACGCTTGCCGATATGACGCGCAACTATCTGCTCCTGGAAGAAGATACCGACGAGCAGGTCCGACTTTATGACGAATACTGGGCGGAGGCCGAAAGCCTGTTTGAGCCGGATCCCGGCTCGCTGAAGATCAATAGCGCCATCAAGGCCTGGCTGGGCATACGTTTTCGCAACGTGCGGTTAAGCAGCCCTGAGCACGTGTATTGTTCGTTCAAGCAATATGTCGAAGACGAGTTCGACGGTACGCGGGAAAGCATCCTTTTCGAGCTGCGTTCTTTTTGCCATATGTGGCGTGAACAGTATCGCTATCATGCAGTCAAGAAGTTTCGGACCCGTGATTGGGCGGTCAACGGGGCTTCTTCGATCACTTCGTCTTACAAACGCAAGGAAAGCGATGACGGGGTATATAAAAAGCAGGTAGAGGAACTGGAAGCCATTGATGATCGTTATTAGGAAAACCCATGAAGACAAAGCAAGCATCATTTCTTGAAGTTTTAGGGGCACCCGGCTCACAATACGTCATTCCGGTTTACCAGCGGGTTTATTCTTGGACCGAGCGGTATTGCGAGGTACTCTGGGAAGATGTTGTTCAGGCAAGCAAGAAAGGCCACCCCCATTTTGTGGGGACGATGCTCTACCGGCCAGAGGGCGAGCATGGAGGGGTATGCCGACTGGCCCTTGTCGATGGTCAACAACGGCTCGCAACCTTGGTTTTGCTGCTTACGACGTTGAGGGACCATCTTGAAGGACAGGATGCTGAAGGGGCGGCGGATATTGCTGCGCGGTTTTTATGGGTTGCAACAGACGAAGGTGAATCTCCAAAAGTAGTTCTATCCCGTTCGGACCACGACACGCTGAACGCCATCGTTTCAAGAACAGAGGTGCCTGAGGGAGAGAAGGCCTCGGAGCTTATTCTTGAGAACTACGAATTCTTCCACAATAAGATGAACGAGACGGACTTCAGCGCAGAATCTATCATGCGCGGACTCGAGCAATTCGTTGTGATGATCGTCGAGCTCGAAGATGCCGATAAGCCGCAGCTCGTATTCGAAAGCCTGAATGCCAAGGGAGTCCACCTCAAGACGGCCGACCTTATACGCAACCTCTTGTTCACGCAACTTGGCTATAAAGAGCAGGTTCGTTTGTTCGAGCAGTATTGGGAGCCTCTGGAAGACCTGTTTGATGACATTGAGGACAAGGCTACGGCCGAACGCAAAGGCAATCTAACAATCGCACCACGAGACAGGCGGGTTGCCTGGGAAGGGGTGGGGCTTGATGCGGCCTTGCACGCTTGGCTCGTCGACAACGCACCCGAAATCGTTCCCCGCACGCGATCCGACCTCTATGGTGCATTCAAGGCCTATATCTCCGAGACGCCCGATTTGTCGCTCGAGAATCTATTGGAGAGCATCAATGCCTCGTGTACCGACTTTGCGAACAGGTTCGATTCTCCCGAAGTGAAGCTGCATCTGGATTGGGCAATTGGAAAACCCGAGGGCTTCGGCGGTCGGCAGTAGGGGCGCTTTCGGGGGAGGGGAGGCCCTCATTGCAGAGACTTCCAATTCGTGTGTCCCAAACGCAAAAGTAGACCCCACAAAATGAGGTCTACCAGAAATCCAAAATGGTGGTCGGAGGGGGACTTGAACCCTCGACACGCGGATTTTCAGTCCGCTGCTCTACCAACTGAGCTACCCGACCGGATTTGTCTAGCCGCGCTGTTTCAAGCGCAGAAAGACATTCTAGCGGTGTGGGGTAGGCAGGTCAAGTAAAAGCACGCTATTTGCAGACGGCCCGCTATGCACATGGGTCAAACGCGCCAGCTGCGCAAAACACCCCCCTGACCTTATCCGCCGAACCAAAGCTGGAATTTTGGGATATACCCCATGATCAGGATAACGATGATCAGAGTGGGTATTCCGAATTTCACCCACAGCCTCGCCCAACCGGGGAAGGGCAACCCTTTTTCGCCGGTATCCGCTTCTTTTAAAAAGCTCTTCCAGCCCCAGCCGAACTTATTGGTGCAGAATAGGACATAGATCAGGCTGCCAAGTGGGAGCAGGTTGTTGGAAACGATGAAGTCCTCGATACCCTGGATGTTTCCAAGCCCAGGAATCTCTGCGCCCGACATAACGTTGAAGCCAAGAGCGCAAGGCAGGGAAAGAAGGGCAAGCGCAACGAAATTCACCAAGGCGGCCTTTTTCCGAGACCAGCCCCACTCGTCCATGCAGAAGCTGATGAGCATCTCGAAAACGGCGATTACCGTAGAAAGGGCGGCAAAACTAAGGAACAGGAAAAACAAAGTGCCCCACAGCTGGCCAAGCCACATTTGCTCAAAGACGTTCGGCAGGGTGACAAACACCAGCCCCGGGCCAGAGCCGGGTGTGACGCCGAAGGCGAAGCAGGCGGGAAAGATAATCAAGCCTGCAAGCAGGGCAACCACCGTATCAAGGGCGCCGATGCTTACCGCCTCGCCGGTCAGCCGGCGCTCTTTGCCGATGTAGCTGCCGAAGATGGCCATCGAGGAAATGCCAATTGAGAGCGTGAAGAAGGCCTGCCCCATTGCCGCATACACTGCATCGCCAAAGCCGACCCAGCCTCCGGCAAACATCTTCGAGAAATCGGGGATCAGGTAAAATGCTAGGCCTTCGCTGCCTCCTTCAAGCGTGACGCTGCGTACGCACAGCACGATCAAGATTAAAAACAGGCAGCTCATCATCACTTTGGTGACGCGCTCAACCCCTTTTTGCAGGCCGAAGCTGCAAACCACGATGCCAATGACAACGACGACAAGCATCCATCCGACCATCTGAAAAGGATCGGCGAGCATTGATTCGAACACGCCGCCCACCTGTTCGCTTGACATGCCGTTGAAGGCGCCCGTGCCCATCTTCCCCACGTAGTTGAGCATCCATCCGCCGACGGTGGTATAAAACATCATCAAGAGGTAGCATCCGCCGAAGCCCAACCATTTATACCAATGCCATTTGGTGCCCTCGGGCTCAAGGACATCGAAACTTCGAGCGCAGCTTTTCTGGCTTGCACGTCCGACGGCGAACTCCATGACCATCACCGGCAGGCCGAGGATGACCAGGAACACCAAGTACATCACCACAAACGCGGCCCCGCCGTATTCGCCGACTATATAGGGAAAGCGCCAGACGTTTCCCAATCCTATTGCACAGCCGGCGCTGATCAGCAAAAACCCGAGGCGGCTGCCAAAACGTTCTCTTTTTTCCATCTTTTATCCTGTTGCGTCGCTTCATGTAAAAGAAAGCCGGCCGCATCCCCTGCGTATAAAGGCCGTCCCTCTCGCTTCGTGCGAACACACTTTACCTGATTCGTGGCTATCCGGAAAGGGTCGTGTTGCCGAGCCGGAGGGGATGGCTTTTTCAATACTTTGGGCTTTTGTGAGCGAAGGCTTCGGTTCTGCTTGGTAAAATCAGAGGAAGAAACAATACTACTAATGTGGCAATTGCCGGTAAACGGACGCCATCCAGAAAGGGAGCCTTCAAATGAGCGGTCAAAGCAACCCCCTTGTCGGAATCATCATGGGATCTGAAAGCGACATGCCGGCCATGGAGCCTTGCATGGGCCAGCTCGAAGAATTCGGCATTGCCTATGAGCTCAAAGTGGCAAGCGCCCACAGAAAGCCCGCCGAGGTTCATGACTGGGCTTCGAGTGCGGTTGACCGTGGCTTGCGGGTGATTATCGCTGCAGCTGGTAAGGCGGCGCATCTTGGCGGTGTGGTCGCGGCCTACACCCCACTTCCCGTGATCACCGTTCCCATGAAAACAAGCGACCTGGGCGGCCTTGACTCCCTGCTCTCAATGGTGCAGATGCCTTCCGGTGTGCCGGTCGCCTGTGTCGCGATCAACGGGTCGAAAAACGCCGCCATTCTGGCCGTGCAGATCCTGGGCACCGGCTCCGAGGAAATGCGCGAAAAGGTCGCGGCATTCAAGCAGCAGATGGCCGAAGCATAAGACGTTTTATCGACCCAACAAGACCACAGGCAGGCGAAGCGGATCATGGTGAAAAAACTTCTCATGGGAAACGAGGCCTTCGCCCATGCGGCGCTGGCAGCAGGGGTGCGCGTGGTGGCCGGGTATCCCGGCACGCCGTCTTCCGAACTTGTTGAAACGATCGCAAAGGAGCGCGAGCTCGGACGTGCAAAAGACGTCCATGTCGAGTGGTCCACCAATGAGAAAGTTGCGCTCGAGCTGTTGGCCGGCGCCTCGTTGGCCGGAGCCCGCTGCCTGTTCACCGCAAAGCAGGTCGGTTTGAATGTGGCAAGCGATGCGCTGCTGAGCCTGAACTACGTGGGCATCAATGGCGGCCTGGTGCTGTTTGTGGCCGATGATCCCGGCCCGATATCTTCCCAAACCGAGCAGGACACCCGGAGGTTTGCGGGTTTTGCAAAAGTCCCCGTGCTCGACCCTTCTACCGTTGAAGAAGGATACGACCTGATGAAATTGGCGTTTGAATTGTCCGAGCGCTATAAGACGCCCGTGATCGTCCGTTCGTCCACCCGGATCTGCCATGCCTCCTCCTTCATGGAAATCGAGGAAGGCACCAAGCCGGAAGACATCGTGCCTTTTGAACGCAGCCCCCGGTGGGTCATATTCCCGAAACGTGCCTATGAGGCACACGGCGAGATCAATGCACGGCTGAAGGCCATTGCGGCCGATTTTGCAACGCCGCCGTATTCGAGCTTCAACCCTCTCGAGATGGGCGGCAGCGGCGAAGATGCCCGAATCGGGATCATGGCCGGAGGGGTCAGCGCGTCGTATGTCCGCGAAGCCCTTGCCATGCTCGGAGGTGAGTGCGCCACCAAGGGAATCGAGCTGCCGGCCTATCGCTTCATGCAGGTCGGAACGCCGTTCCCATTCCCCGATGATGCGGTACGCCCCTTTACGGAAGGGCTTGGGTCGATTCTCGTGCTTGAAGAGCTCGACCACGTCCTTGAAGATGGGCTGCTCGAGCTTTGCGGCAGGGAGCAAGCAGGCTTCGAGGTGCTCGGCAAGCGTACAGGAGACGCACGCGACCGGGGAGAAAACACCGTCGACGACGTCTTCGACCGCATTGCGGCGTTTTTTGGCGTAGCCTCAAGGCGGGATGCCTCTTCCGACAAAAAGCAGGGAGAGGCATCCTTTTTGCCCAGTTTGCCGCCTCGCCCGCCGGTGCTCTGTGCCGGATGCCCCCATCGCGGCAGCTTCTATGCCGTGAAGCGTGCACTCAAGAAGTCCAGGCAGGAAGCCGTCTTTTGTGGAGACATCGGTTGCTACACCCTGGGCAACGCCAAGCCGCTCGATGCCGTGGACACCTGCCTGTGCATGGGAGCAGGGATTTCGATGGCACAGGGGTTCTCGGTGGTCAACCCGGAAAAGCGGCAGCTTGCCTTCGTGGGCGACTCGACATTTTTTGCAAGCGGGCTCCCCGGTATCGTGAATGCGGTTTACAATAACCACGATATCACCGTGGTTGTGCTCGACAACTCGACCACCGCCATGACGGGAGCACAACCGCATCCTGGCACAGGGAAGACCCTGATGGGTAGGCAAAATGACCCGATATCCATCGAAGCGGTGCTTCGTGCGGTCGGATTCAACCATATCGGCCACGCAAACCCCTTCCTTCTTGAGGAAAGCGTCGAGGCGGCAACGGCGGCCATCCAGGCGGCAGGACCGTCGGCCGTCATTTACCAAGCCCCCTGTATCACCTTGGTAAAGGCCGGGCCTCCCGTAACGGTTGGCACGCAAGCGTGTACGGGATGCAAGAAGTGCATCAATGAAATCGGATGCCCTGCGATCGGGTTTGACGCAGACGAAAAGAAGGTATTTATCAACGATGCCCTCTGCACCGGCTGCGGGCTTTGTATCCAGATATGCCCGTTCGAGGCGCTGTTGAAGCGGGGAGGCGCCGATGTATAACGTCTTGCTCACCGGCATCGGCGGACAGGGAACCGTCCTTGCTGCAAAAGTGCTTGCGCAGGCAGCCCAAAACAAGGGCTGGCAGGTCCGTACTGCCGAGACGATCGGCATGGCGCAGCGGGGTGGCAGCGTGGTCTCGCATGTGCGCATGGGGGATCGCGGCGAAACCGTCCATGAACCCCTGCTTGCACAGAAGAGCGCCGACCTTGTAATCTCATTCGAGCCTGCGGAGGCGGTGCGGGTGTTGCCCTACCTTGCAGAGGAAGGGTTGCTGGTCACGGCGACCACTGCCGTCCAACCGGTGACGGCGGCTTTGTCGGGCGGCAGCTATCAGGTCGAAGAGATGCTCTCCTATCTGAAAGAGGCTGCCCCGCAGTTTAGGGCGGTCGATGATGCCGCCCTATGTGAACAGGTAGGCAGCAGGAAAGTGCTCAATACGCTTTTGCTGGCAAGCGCATTGGAGAGCAACCCCATAGGCATCGATCTGGAAGACCTCCGCCAGGCAATCCGCTCTTCCGTGAAAGAACGGTTTGTCGACCTGAACCTGAAAGCAATCGAAATCGTCGAGACGCAAACCTCAGCTGCTCGGGGCCCCCTAGAGTAAAACCCTTGGCGTGTCTTGGCCGCTTTCCGTTAAATCCAGGCAAAATAAATTCCCGTCGCATGCTCTGATGTGGTAAAGTAACGACCACTGTTATGGAACTCTCAAAAGAACAATTCCAGCTCATCCAAGGGCAGTTTTCTACGCTACAGCAGCGCTCTCGGTTCTATGCAGAAAAGTTCGAGGGAATAGACCTGGGCGACGTCACCTCGCAAGACGTTTTCGAAAGGCTTCCTTTCTCGGAGAAAGACGATCTTCGGGCGGCGTATCCTCTTGGATTGGCGGCGGTTCCCGAAGAAGAGATCGTTCGTATCCATTCATCATCAGGCACGACGGGGACACCGGTAATCATTCCCTACACCGCGCAAGATGTCGAGGATTGGGCGACCATGTTTGCCCGCTGCTACGAAATGGCTGGCATCACCAACAAGGACCGCATCCACATCACGCCGGGGTTCGGCTTGTGGACGGCGGGCATCGGGTTTCAAGCCGGCGCCGAAAAGCTTGGCGCAATGGCGATCCCCTTAGGCCCGGGCAATACCGAAAAGCAATTGAAGATGATGCAGGACCTGAAGTCCACCGTGCTGACCGCAACCAGCTCGTATGCGTTGTTGCTCGCAGAAGCGATTGCCGACCTGGGAATTCGCGATTCGCTTCATCTTCGCAAGGCCTGCATCGGCTCCGAACGCTGGGGCGACAAGATGCGTGCCCGCATAGCCGACGAGCTTGGGGTCGAGCTTTACGACATCTACGGGTTGACCGAGGTCTACGGCCCGGGCATCGGCATTTCCTGTGACGCGCATAACGGCATGCATTACTGGGACGATTACCTCTATTGCGAAATCGTCGATCCAAAGACCGGCGAGGTGCTGCCTGATGGCGAAGTCGGCGAGCTCGTTATAACCACGCTGCGCAAACAGGGCGCACCGCTGGTTCGCTATAGGACGCACGACCTAACCCGGATAATCCCTGGTAACTGCTCCTGTGGGTCGCCCTTTCCAAGGATCGACGTCTTGATCGGCCGCACCGATGACATGGTGAAGGTCAAGGGAGTGAACATCTTCCCCGCCCAAATCGAAGAGGTCATCAAGTTCACGAACGGCGCCTCTTCCGAATACCAGGTCATGATCGACCATCTTTTCGGCAAGGACATCATCACGGTCTTTTTTGAGACCGAGGTGTTTGGAGAAGAAAAGAAGCATGTTGAGGAAGAGCTCACCCTCATATTCAAAGGGAAGATCGGCGTAACCCCGGTAGCCAAAGGGGTTGCCCTCGGGGATCTTCCGCGCTCGGAAAAGAAGACCCAGCGCGTCTTCGACAATCGATATTAGTAGCACATGGGCGTGTTGAGGCAAGCCGCGGCAACAAGGGCCGCGCAGCACCCAAGCTCATGTGCGAAACCAAACGGACAGGCACCCTTTGAGATGCCGTCGAGCGCATCCCTTTGTAAACAGCGCAACGAGTAAGGAAACCATCATGGTTGTAAAGATAATAATAATGGTCGTCTTTATCGCAGTCGCGATAGGGGTCGGCATCTACTGCCGAAGACGCGCTTCGGAAAGCGTCGACGGGTTCATCTTGGGCGGCCGCAGCGTCGGACCCTGGCTTTCTGCCTTCGCATTCGGAACCACCTATTTCTCCGCGGTCATCTTCGTCGGATATGCCGGGCAGTTTGGCTGGAAGTTCGGCATTGCCGCAGCTTGGATCGGCATCGCCAACGCAATACTGGGCAGTTTGCTTGCGTGGTGGGTGCTTGGCGCGCGCACGCGGGAGATAACGCATCGCCTCGGGGCGTCCACCATGCCCGAATTCTTTGGGAAGCGTTTCAACAGCAAG
>JAVBQH010000007.1:0-8294 GCA_031549175.1 Raoultibacter sp. | reverse complement strand
GGCGAGCACTTTTATCGGACGCTGGTTGTCGACATGATCTTCGGGGCGCTCATAGCATTCGTCGCCTGTGTTTTGCAGCCCCCGTATTCCTATGTCGTGGTAGTCGCCCTGCCGCTGGTGGCCACGGTGTCCCTGTTCATCAATTGGAAGATGACCGGCTTCCCGTATGATCATGTGCGAAAACTGCCTGAGGAGAACCAGATCAAGCTATCGAGGACCAACCTGCTGAGGCCTTTTCTGACAGCGATCCTGCCGACGGTTGTCTACGCTTTCGTTTTCGGCATGCTGCAAGGCAGCTATATCGAAAACGGCGTGATCTTGATGATGGCAACCAACCCCCTTATCATCCTGGGCATCGTCGTGTGCGGCATCATATTGCTTGCTATCCCGGAAGACCCTGACCAGCACTCAGACATCGACAAGATCCATCGTGTTTCCATGTCGCTGTTCATCTTGGGGATTGTGGGGCTTTCGTTTTTCAACGGATACGTCCTGATCCCTTCCGAGGCGGCCATCCTTGCCGGGTTCAACCTCTTTGATTTCGGCGCAATGGTGATCGGGATCTCCATGGTGAAGCGCCTGATGCTGAAAAGCTCGACCTTCCTCAACGGGGGGCGTGCCCTCACGTATCTCAGCCTTGCGATCGGGCTTGCAACGGGCTTTCTGGTCATGCACTACGTCCAAGAGGATACGCAGGTGCTCCTCTTATCCATGAGCGGGCTTGCAATCGCATTGCTGATGGTGACCTCATTGACGCCGTTTAGGAAAATCGGAGCCGCAGACGAGGCCCTGCAGAAGATGAAGGGACAGCAGGTCAGCGACCGGCAAGAAATCCTCGCCGACTCGCCAGTGCAGCCCCTGGCCACTGCCGAAGGGCTTGCCGGGCAAAGCGAAATGGAGGCCACCGGTGAAGGGGAAGCACTACGACCCCTCGATCCTTCCCCAATAAGCGCATCGACAGATGACAACATGCAGGCAGCCGAAGGAAGCACGTCGGGAAAGGCTGCCGGAGCCAAAGCGGCCCATCTGGATGGCTCCCAGCAGCATCTCGCTGAAAAGAGGGGCGGGCAAACCAAGGAAGAGGACGCGCAAAAAGCCGAGGCCGGTTTGTCAGACGCAAGTGCGCAGGAGCCAGGGGACGACCCTCAGGACGGCAAGCTCCAGCAAAACGATGACGTGCCTAAAAGAGAGGCGGATAAAGGCCGGCAAAAGGCTGCATCCGCGAAAAAGGACATTCCGCGAACCCGCAAGGCGAAGATGGAGCCGCCCGGATATGAGACCCCCTGGAAGCGCACGTGCTATGACATCGCGGTGCTGTATCGACTTTCACCTCGCGAGACAGAGATATTCATGCTGATTGCAAAAGGACGTAACGCTGAATTTATCCAGCAGCACTTATATATATCGACCCATACGGCGAAAACCCATATTGCGAATATCTATCACAAACTCGGTGTGCATTCTTCGCAAGAAATGTTGAATTTGATCGAATTGTTTAAAGAGGAGAACAAGAAGACGGACAAGGTCGAGAACAATCAATAACCCAGACCGCCCTGTCTTTTTGGCCTATTGTCAACCAGGAGAATAACGAGGTAACAAAGATGCCAGAGAACAACCAGCCTGATCTCGAAGACTTCCAGCTTGAACTGGATGGAGCTTTGAAGATAGCCATGCCGGCCCAACCAGAGGTAACAGAGGAGGACATCGATGCCCAGCTGTTCTCCTTCATCGCGAACGCACCGAAGGGATCGAAGCTCACGAGCCTTGCCGACCTTGATGATGCATGGGCGCAAGAAGCCTACCCCGGCATCAGCGGCATACAAGAGATGAGGGAAGTGATAAAACAAAGGCTCAAGCAGGACAGCGATTACGCCTATTACAACATGAAAGTCGCATTGACCTGTGATGCACTGGTCGCTTCGCTCAGAGGGGCGATTCCCGAGGAGCTTATCAAGGCAAACATCGACGAAGTCCGGCGCAGGAGCGAATACACCATCCATTCAAACGGAAAATCCCTCAACCAGTACCTGAAAGAGATGGATATGAGCGAGGAGGAGTTCGAGCAGAAACTCTTGGAAGAGACCGAGCATGATATTGCAATGAACATCGCGCTCGACAAGTATGTGGACCAAAACACCATCGCCGTTGCCGAAGAAGAGCTTGCCCAATACCTCAACAACGACGATCCCGAAGCCTTCATGCAGGAACTGCGCCAGGCCAACAAGGTGGAGGAGGCAAAGATTGCAGCCGCGCGTGTCAAAGCGATGCGCACCCTCCTCGAAGAGGTCGAGGTCCAGGAAAAAAGCGCCTAACGGAACCTTTAGAGACAAGCATCACACAAAAAAAGGGAGCCACGTGGCTCCCTTTTTTTGTCGCAACGCATTTCATTTCTGGTACCTATCAGGTAAAACAATAGCTTTTGGCAGGTATGGCCTTAAGTACTAGTTTGCCCTTTTTCATACTCGCAAAGGTATTGCGACGCGTTGTCCCCATGCTACTTTACGCTCCGTAAATACACACCGAGTTTTTACGCCATACGTATCCGAATCGATAGGACCACCCAAGGAGGAAGCCACATGTGTTTTAGACCCCCATCATTCGAAGAGATGATGAAGAAATGCCCAAACTGCGGAAGCTTCAACCCGCCCGAGTTGGAGAAGTGCAAGAAGTGCAGCACCGACCTGCCTGAGGCGGTAGCCCCCGAAGAGGGAGCTGCTCCTGCAGCTGCCGCCCCCAAAGGGCCCGGCGCCGCACCAAAGGGTCCAGGCGCGCCTGCTGCACCAGCAGCGCCCAGCGCACCGAAGCCGCCTGCCGGCTCATAGCCTGCGGCAGTTTTATTTGTCTTTAGAAACCTGATTCCGCACGACGAGGACATGGCGACATTCCCGCACTTGCAGGAGGAGGCTGGTGCGGGGATCGAGCAAAAGGGTTTCAAAGAATACAGGTTTGTATTTTGTCAGCAACAAGTGTATGAAAGGGGGCTTTTCATGATCAACGAACTCAACAACGATCTTTATAAGGAAGACTGGCGTTGGTACGAAGACGGTTATGAAGTGACCCGAACCTCGGTCTGGACTGGACCTGGTTGTCACAATGGGTGTGGTGTCTTAACCTACACCAAAGACGGCAAGCTCGAAAAAATCGAAGGCGATCCCAACTTTGGCTACAACCAAGGGCGTCTTTGCCTGCGCTGCCTGAACATGGTCGAGAACATCTACAACAACGACCGTCTTCAGTGGCCTCTCCTCCGCGACGGTGAAAAAGGCGAGAACAAGTGGAAGCGCGTCACCTGGGATCAGGCCTTTGACTGGATCGAAGAGACCTACGGCAAGATCTGCGACACGATCAAGAACGAGTACGGCGGAATCGGGCCTGAGGGTATCGTTACCCTTTCCGGTACCGGCCGTAACGCGATGTGGCATGGCGCCATGGTGCTCCGTGCGGTCTTCGGCAGCCCGAACATGGCCTTCGGCTTCCTCAGCGCCGACTCCTGCTATCAGCCGCGCATGACGGCAAACCTTCTTAAAGAGGGCGATTGCTGGATCCTCGACGCGTCGCAGCTGCATCCCGACCGCTATGACAACCCCGACTGGAAGTGCCCCGAAGTTGTCGTGGTGTGGGGTAACGAGCCCCTCGCCTCAAACGGCGACGGCTTCATGGGACATTGGCTGGTCGACCTCATGCGTCTGGGCTCCAAGCTCATCGTTATCGACCCGGCCCTTACCTGGCTTGCCGCTAAAGCCGATGTCTGGCTGCGCGTGCGCCCCGGCACCGACTGCGCCTTGGCGCTCGGCATGCTCAACGTCATCATCAACGAAGAGCTCTACGACAAGGAATTCGTCGAGAACTGGTCATACGGCTTTGACGAGCTCAAAGAGCGTGTCCAGGAATACCCGACCGACAAAGTCGCCGAGATCTGTTGGATCGATGAGGAAGACCTGATCGAAGCCGCTCGTATGTATGCAAAAGGCAACCCGTCTGCCGTGCAGTGGGGCCTTGCCATCGACATGCAGATCGCCGCTATGGAAGCTTCCGCCGCCATCTCCGACATGGTCGCCATCACCGGCAACCTTGATGTCCCGGGTGGAAACGTCTTGGTGCGTTACGCTTACAACAGCTCCAAGAAATATGGCTGCGGCCTCGAATTCATCTCCCAGGAGATGCTTGACCGCCGCATCGGCACCTCGCAGTCTCCGATCCACAAGGCCGGCTATACGCCGTTCATTCCACCAGATCTGCTGCTTGAGGCCATGGAGACCGGTGTTCCGTATCCTCCGCAGATGCTTTGGGTACACGGCACGAACCCGATCGCAAACATGGGCGGCGACGCTCCGCGCATCTACCGTGCTTGGAAAAACGTCCCCTATACCGTCGTATGCGACTACTATCTGACGCCGACCGCGGTAGCCTTCGCGGACCTCGTTTTGCCGATGGCCATGAGCGTCGAGCGCAACAGCTTCCGCTCTTGGTGGCAGCCTCTGCGTACCATCACTGCCGCAGCCGACCGCTATTATGAGTGCAAGACCGACGAAGAGCTCGTGCTCGAGATGGGCAAGCGCTTCAACCCCGAGTTCTTCAACCAGTTTGACAATGTCCCCGACTTCCTGACTTGGATGATCCAGGACGACGGCAACGGCGTCGACTACACCTTCGAAGAACTCAACCACAAAGTCTATGACTGGTGGGAGTTCAACGAGACCTACGACAAGTTCCGCAAGGGCCTTTTGCGTGAAGACGGCCAGCCTGGCTTCGTTACCGCGACCGGTTTGTACGAGATATACTCGCCGCTCTTCGATGTGTGGGGCTTTGATCCGCTGCCGCACCACATGGAGCCTTACGAGAGCCCGTACCGCACCCCCGAGCTGTACGAGCAGTATCCCTACATCTACACGTCCGGCCATCGCCACATCGGCCTGTTCCACTCAGAGCATCGCCAGCTGCCGACCATGCGCGAGGTTCATCCGACCGCCATCGCCGACATCTCCGAAGAGGCAGCCAAAGACCTTGGCGTCATCGAAGGCGATTGGCTGTGGTTCGAGAACAAGCGCGGCAAGTGCAAGCAACAGGTGCACATTGCCCCTGGCCTGCTGCCGAACGTTGTCCGCACCCGCCACGGCTGGTGGTTCCCCGAGACCGAAGGCGCAGAGCCCAACCTGTTCGGCGTGTTCGATTGCAACGGCAACAACCTCACCACCATGGGCGTCTACGGCCCGACCCACTATGGCGCGCCCTATAAATCGACACTGTGCAAGTGCTATAAGGTGACGCCCGAAAATGATTGTTCTCCTAGCGAGATTGTAACCAAGAAGGGAGGCTTTGGTGGAAATGACTACACCCGATTCGAAGGCAAGTGAGTACGGCATTCTGATTGATTACGAGTTCTGCACGAATTGCCATACCTGCGAAGTCGCCTGCAAAAAAGTACTCGATCTTCCAATTGGCCAGTTCGGAATCAAGGTGCTCGAAGATGGCCCACGCCAAAGGCACACAGATGGACGTTGGGAGTGGACATACGTGCCCCTGCCCACCGACCTGTGCGACCTGTGCGCCGCGCGTACCGCAGAAGGGCGCCTTCCGAGCTGCGTACATCACTGCCAGTCCGGCATCATGTACTACGGAACGCTCGAAGAGCTTTCAAAGAAGTTGGCCGAAAAACCAAAGATGGTTCTTTTCTCAAAGTAGTTTGGAAGGAGGCAAACGGTTATGTCTAGGCAGGAAAAAGGTGGTTTCAGGCCACCGCCACTAGGAAAAATCCTCTGGAAGTGCGGCGAATGCGAGACCTTCAATGCCGCCGATGCGAGCAATTGCAAGAAGTGCGGTGCGGAAAAGATGGTAGACGAAAAGATCGCCGGCGCTACCTACAAGCCGATCACTGATGAAGAACGTCACCTGAGGGATAACAAGTAGCATCTTGAGCCACCCCGGTGAAAACCGAACCCATAGGTAAGCTAGAGACCCCATAAGCGAGCAATGCATCTGACGCTTATGGGGTCGCCTTGTATAGGTTCCCTGAGGACGGCTGCCTTTGATGGCCCTTGCTCCGTTTGTTCATTTTTCATACTTCCCTCGGTATGTTTTGCAAGCAAGGTCTACTACAATCGGCGGTGAAAAAATGGTTGGACAGAGGAGAAGAGGGGTATCAAAATGCCATGGGGTGTGGAACAGATCGAAAAGCTGGCTATACAAAGCGCGGCGCAAGACTATGCGGTCTTCGAGGCAATCGGGCTTCAAGCACGGCACGGGCTCACGGTGTTGGATGTCGGATGCTTCGACGGGGTAGGGACCTATCTGCGGTTTGCCCCCTACGAGGCGATCGTCTCGGTTTTAGGCATCGACCCTTCCTGCGAGAATGTGCAAAAGGGGAAGGAAAGCTCAAGCGACCCCCGCTTTGCCTTCATATGCCAGAATTTCGAGGACTTCCCTGAAGACCAGCGTTTCGACATCATCTACATGGGATTGGTCTTGGAGCACCTGCCCGACAAGGAGGCGGCGCTTGCCAAGGCCTATCGGTTGCTGAACCCAGGCGGCTTTATGATCGTGAAGACCACCAACGATGCGGCAAAAACCTCTTATCCCGATCCGCAAAACGTCATGCAGAAGATATTCACCCTGTGCGACGAACGCATCATGCCCCGCACCAAGCTGATGGCAAACACTGACCGCTATCAGGGGCAGAAATGCTATACGCAGTTCAAGCATGCAGGGTTTGAGAACACCCGCACCGCCACCTTCGTCGAGGATACGGCAGGCAAGACGCTTGACGAACGCATCGCTATTTTCGAAAGATGCGCCAACTTCAGGAGCGAGATAGCCGCAGACATCGACGGGCCGGAGGTCGAGGAGCTCAACCAGCTTCTAGATGCGTGGCGTAAGATGTTTGAAAAAGACGACTACTATTTTGCGATCACTACCCATGTCGCGGTCGGTCAAAGGCTCGAAGAGGGAGTCGATCCCTGCAACTACCAGGGGGTGCTGCTCGATCCCCGGCCGGTACTCGCCGATTTCAAAGATACAAGCCAATGTTACGACAAGTTTTATATCCGGCCTATGACCGAGCAAGACCTCGGGCATGTGATGCGCATCGAACTCGATTCCTTCCCCTCCCCCTGGACGCCGCTTGCATACGCGATGGAGCTCCGTTATAACCAAGACGCTATCTATCAGGTGCTTGCCTCGAGAAACGATGGCATTATCGGCTACATCGGCGTTTGGCATACCGAGCACAGCGTCCAGGTTGTGCGTATCGCCATCTGCAAGGGATACCGCAAGCAAGGTTGGGGGAGGTACCTCATCGAGTCGGCCTGCAAGAATGCCCAAGAAAACGGGCTTGGAACCATGATGCTCGAGGTGCGCGAGTCAAACACCCAAGCGGCTGCCTTCTATGAGTCCATGGGCTTCGAAGAGATAGACCGGCTGAAAGACTTCTACACGGACCCCGACGAAGACGCCGTCTTTATGATGAAGGGGATTGCCCCGTAGAAAAACCCGCCCCACCCATCGCCGGCGTATCAAAACACCGCCCGGCTGCCCTCGCCCCATACAACCCCATACGTACGAAATGCATCTGCCTGAGAAGAAATGACACTCAGGCAGATATTTTTTTCTATAAATAGCGAACTGGGAAAACCAGCCCGAACAGCGCGTCGAGGCCTTAAGCGTTGCCTATCTGGTAATTGTAGCCATACGGCGCCGGCGTTTTACCAACAGGCTTGCCCGTTTCGAAGAGGAGATGTATGGGGGGCGGCCTAACGGGAACACGCCCTTACCGGCCCAACGAGGGTTCAGCATCCCACTTTCCGAAGAACGGTAGGCGAAGAAGCAGCATTGGCATTGCTGCACTTTGATCCGAAATCTCAGCCGGTTGTTGCTTGACGACAGCCGGCTGAGCCCGTTAGGGAAGGTTCCCGGCGAGGCCGAGCTTTTCCTGCCTCGACAGGCCTTTGATCGCAAGTTCGCGCTTGAGGGCGGAGGAGCGGTCGGGCTGCGTCTCGGAATATATCAAGGATACAGGGCGCCGCCCGCGTGTGTATTTCGCCCCGCTGCCGCTGTTGTGGGCAACAAGACGCTGTTCGAGGTCGTTGGTGATCCCGGTATAGAGCGTGTCATCGGAGCAACGCAGGATATAGACGCAATAAGGGTTGGTCGTCTCTTCTTCGGTCATCATCTATCCTATACTTCCTAGCAGCGGTGGGGGCGGCGCGGGGGGGGGGGGGGGCCCCAGGGAGGTGCGCCCCCAAACCCCCCCCCGCGCCCCCCACCCCAACCACAGGAGGTGACAGGGCGGGTGTGGTTGG
>JAVBQH010000079.1:0-15368 GCA_031549175.1 Raoultibacter sp. | reverse complement strand
GTCTAGCGGTGAAGAAATATCTCTCCCATCCGTGCTTTGCAAGACCACGGCAGGGCGTGGGGTTTGAAGGTTTTGCTCCGGCACCCGGACCAAGCACGCGATTACCTCCTTAATACAACCGCTTCATACTTCCTTATTGATACCGGCCTATACATAGCGATAGAATTGCAGCGAACCCAGGTGTTAACGTAGGCGCACACCCTCGGCATGCGCGAATCAGACACGCTACCCTGTTGAATCACCGACTTCCCTAGCAAAGGAGGATCTTGTGGCACTCGAGTTCGTACCGGTATCCTCAGATGAGGAGATCGATCAAGTTGCCCGGATGGCGGATGAGATCTGGCATGAATACTGGCCAGGCATGTTGAGCTATGCGCAAGTCGACTATATGGTCGAGAAATACCAAAGCCGCCAAGCCATCACGAAGGATATAAGGGAGAACGGCTATCTATACTGGATGATGAAGGCAGGCGGGCGCATCGTCGGCTACACCGGATCGCATATCGAAAAGGAAAACAACCGGCTGTTCATTTCGAAGATATACCTGTACTCGGCCGAGCGCGGCAAAGGATACGCCTCTGAGCTGCTTCGTTTTTATGAGGATTTCTGCAGGGAACACCGTCTCAGCTCCATGTACCTTACGGTGAACAAGTACAACGAGATGGGGATTAGGGCTTATCTGGGGAAAGGCTTCTCCATCATCGAATCAACCGTCACCAGCATAGGCCAAGGCTTCGTCATGGACGACTATATTATGGAAAAGGAAGTAGTCTAGCCTGCAAAATGGTGCAGAACTGCCTCCACCACGCCTTCTGCATCCATGCCGAGGTCGCTGAAAAGCTGATCCACCTTGCCCTGGGGCACGAAGACGTCGTGAATGCCGATGTTCAGGGTGGGCGTCTCGCATCTCATACGCGCGATGGCCTCGTTGACCCCCTCGCCGACACCGCCTTCGACCACGCCTTCTTCGAGTGTCACCACAAGCTTGGCCTCGGTCGCCTGCTTGATAGCCGACAGGTCGAGCGGCTTTACCCAGCGCATATCGACTACCCGGGACTCCATACCCCGTTCGGCCAAGACATCCGCCGCCTTTTCCGCAATAGGGACCATCCGCCCGAACGCAAGAAGGGCGACGTCGCCCCCTTCGCGCAGAAGCCTCGACACGCCAGGTTTAAGCACCTCGGGCTGTTTTGGCAAAGGAACGCCCTCGGCCTCTCCTCGGGGATACCGGATTGCAAAAGGCCCGTCCAGCTTGAATGCAGTATGAAGCGCGTTTACCAGCTCGGCTTCGTTGGACGGGGCAAGTACCCTCATATTGGGGATCATGCGGGTATATGCCAGGTCGAACATACCGTGATGGGTCGGGCCGTCGTCGCCCACAAGCCCAGCCCGGTCGATGCAAAAGACCACGTCTGACGAAGGCAGCGCGACATCGATGATCATTTGGTCTACGGCCCTTTGCAGGAAGGTGGAATACATTGCCACGACCGGCTTCTTGCCTCCGATCGCCATGCCTGCCGCCATACCGCAGGCATGGGCTTCTGCGATGCCGACGTCGGTAAAGCGCTCGGGGTATTTCTCCGCAAACGGCCCGAGGCCCGTGCCGTCTTTCATGGCGGCCGTGATGGCAACGATGTCTTCGTCTTCATCAGCCTCTCTCAAGATGGCCTGCGAAAAAACCTTGGTGTAGGTCGGGGCTTGCGCCTGGCTTTTTCGCACCGTGCCGGTGTCGATGTCGTAGGGGCCGACGCCGTGGAACACCTCGGGCGCCCTTTCAGCCGGCTCGAAGCCTGCGCCCTTTTTCGTCACCACATGGACGAGTACCGGCCCATCGGTGTCCATGACCTTGTTCATTATGTCTCTCAGGGCGGTGATGTCATGTCCGTCTATCGGGGCGGTGCACATGATTCCAAGCTGCTCGAACAACATCGTCTTTGGCAAGACGAACTGCTTCATGGACTCTTTGACGTTCTTGCCGAACATCAGGATGCTCTGTCCCAGCTTGCCACTGCTCTCCAGCGCCTCTTGCAAAGACTCGCGGGTATGCCGGTATTGCGATGACGCACGCATATACCCGAGGTGCTTCATCAGGCCGCCGACGTTTCGCGAGATGGACATCTCGTTGTCGTTGAGGATGATCGTCATCCGTGTCTGCTCGTGGCCGATATGGTTCAAGGCCTCAAACGCCATTCCGCCCGAAAGGGATGCGTCCCCGATTACCGCAACGATGTTCTCGGTGCCCCCCCGTAGATCGCGCGCTTTGGCAAGGCCGAGGGCAATCGACAGGGAATCGGAGGCGTGTCCGGAAGGATGCACGTCGAAAGGGCTCTCGCTTGGCTTGGGGAAGCCCGATATGCCGTTGTAGGAACGCAGGCTCCCGAATTCCTGCAAACGGCCGGTGAGGAGCTTGTGGGCGTATGCCTGATGCCCGACATCGAAGACGACCTTGTCATCGGGGCAGTCAAGGAGTGAATGGAGCGCGAGGATGATCTCTACCGCCCCAAGGCTCGATGCGACATGACCGCCGGTCTCGGAAGTCACCCGGACGATCTCTTCACGGATCTCGCAGGCGAGGATATCAAGCTCCTCGTCGCTGAGCACTTTGAGGTCTTGGGGGGAGTTGATCGAGTCAAGAATGCGTTTTTCCATGATACCTTCTATCCTTGCGCGAAAGGGCACTGCTTGTGCCTAGGCTTCGGCAGAAGCCGTTTCGATCCCCTCTTCGTGTTGCGCGTCTATTGTTAAAGCCGGTTCGAGAGGTTCTCGCATGTCACCGACCTGGGCATCCGAAGCCTCGGCCGATTGACCCGCCTCCTCCGCAGAAATGTCTTCCTCAATCAGGTCGCCTACCTGCATCCCCAGCTTTACTGCCTCTTCGTAGAGGTCAAGGGCGTCATCAAGCGATATATCCTCGACGCTGACGGCATCGACTATCTCGTCAAGGCGCGTCTTCACTTCCGAATAGCTTTTCCTGGCTTCATTGTTCATGGGCGCCTTCTTCCAACAGCTTCGCGATACGGCCGAGTACGCCGTTGACGAAGCGGGGGGAGTCGTCTTCCCCGCCAAAATCCTTTGCGAGCTCGACCGCCTCGTTTATCGAGACGGAAAGGGGCACGTCTGCCACGTATATCATCTCGTACGTGGCGATTCGCAGGATCGAGCGGTCCACGATGGGCATGCGGCTTAAAGACCAGTTCTCAGAGGTTTCCTGCAGGTGCCCGTCTATTCCTTCCCGGTATTGCTCAACCCCGGAAAGCAGCGAGCAGGCGTAGTCTGAGAGCTTGCCCACCTCGTCGATATAAACCCCGTCCGTCAACAGCTGCGTTACCGGCGTATCGAGTATTTCGCTTTGATACATGACCTGAACCGCGCATCGGCGCGCATGGGTCCGTTCGTGCCTTTTTGCGGCCATGGAACTATTTGCCTCTTCCGGCTCTTCAGTCAGCGAACTGGATGCCGTCGATATACACATCCACGTTTGCTACCGGAATCCCGATTTGACTTGCGACGGCATCTGAGACCGCCTTGCGTACATTTGCTGCCACCTCAGGCAATATGAAACCGTAATAGACATCGATCCTGATCGATATCTCAAGCCGGTCGTCATCGTTCACATCGATCTCGATGCCCTGCGAGGTTTGCTTTGATCCGAAGATCGAACGCAGACCGCCGACACCTGAGGGACCGACAGAGGCGACGCCCTCTACTTCCTTGGTGGCTATGGAGATGATGGTTTCTACAACTCCGGGGCTCAATGCCATGCCCTCGAGGCTTAAATCTGTCATTGCAACGCTCCCATCTGCGTTTCGAGAAAATCTGTCGCAGCTTGACCGTTGAGGAAGACTTTGTTTTCCAACACCTTCTGGTGAAATGGAATGGTGGTCTTGATGCCTTCGATCTTGAATTCCGCCAGCGCTCGCTTGCCGCGCGCAACGGCTTCTTCCCGGTCTTGCCCACTAACAATCAATTTAGCGACCAATGAATCATAGTACGGAGAGATCTTGGTACCGCGTTTTACATAAGTTTCCACACGAACACCAGGACCTGAAGGTATCTCGAATTCTGTGACCGTGCCGGGGCATGGCCTGAAGTCGAACTCGGGATCCTCGGCATTGATGCGGAATTCGATGGCATGGCCGTTCGGCGAGAAGGGAGCCCGCGAGGCACAGGAGATGGGCCGTCCGGCGGCTATGCGGATCTGCTCTTTGATGAGATCGGTCATGGTAACCTGCTCGGTAACGGGATGCTCCACCTGGATACGCGTGTTCATCTCCATGAAATAGAAACGCCCATCCTGGTCAAGAAGGAACTCTATCGTGCCGGCATTCTTGTAGTTCACCGCACGGACCGCCTTGACCGCGGCAACCCCCATGGCGCGGCGGATCTCTTCGGTAAGGACCGGGCTCGGAGCCTCTTCGATCAGCTTTTGGTGGCGCCGCTGGATCGAGCAGTCACGCTCGCAAAGGGAAAGGTTGTTGCCGTGGTCATCGGCCAACACCTGTATCTCGACGTGGCGAGGGCGCAAGACCAGCTTCTCGAGGTACACGCCGTCATTGCCGAAGGCTGCGGCTGCTTCGTTGCGCGCGGCCTTGTACTGCCCTTCGAGATCTTCGGGCTTGTGGACCTCGCGCATGCCTTTGCCTCCGCCGCCGGCGGTTGCCTTGATGAGCACAGGATAACCCACCCTGCCCGCGAATGCCTTTGCCTCCTCGACCGTGTCGATGCAGCCGTCGCTGCCGGGCACCGTTGGCACCCCGCAACGCTTCATGGTCTCACGCGCCTCGCTCTTATCGCCCATTCGTTCGATGCATTCGGCGGAAGGGCCGATGAAAACCAGGTCGTTCTCGACACAGGCCCGAGCGAACTCGGCGTTCTCGGCCAAGAACCCGTACCCCGGATGGATCGCTTGCGCGCCCGAGATCTTTGCCGCGGAAATAATCGAGGGTATGATCAGATAGCTCTGGTTGGCTGGGGCAGGGCCGATGCAGATAGCCTCGTCGGCGACGAGGACGGGCATCGTATCGGCATCCTCCGACGAATAGACGGCAACCGTCTTCACCCCGAGCTCTTTGCATGCCCTGATAATCCGCAGCGCGATCTCGCCGCGGTTCGCAATGAGTATCTTATCGAACATCAGGCAGTCTCCGGTGCAGGCGCCGGGGCCCCGTGGGGCTCGAGGTAGAACATGACGGTGCCATACTCGACCGGCGTTGCGTCTTCAAGGCAGACCTCCACGATCGTCCCCATTTCCCCCGGGGTGATCTCGTTCATGAGCTTCATCGCCTCTACGATGCACAAGGTTTGGTTTGCCGCCACGTCGTCGCCTACCGTGACAAAGGGAGGCTCGCCGGGAGCAGGTGCGACGTAGAAGGTGCCCACCATAGGCGCTATGATCGGCTTCCAATGGTTCGGCCGGTCGTTGGCTTCCTCGGCAACGGGTTTTTCCTCGGGGCTTGGGTTGATGGCAGCCACGGGGGTGGGTGCAGCGCTTGGCATGACCGCTTCAAGGGGGGCAGCGCCCGGCATACGCACCGCAATGCGGGTGCCTTCTTCTTCCACTACGATTTCGCCGACGCCGCTTTCCTCAGCGACACGGACGAGCTCGCGAATTTGATTGATATCCACGTAATCTTCCTCCTTGGTACCACTTGATTCCTGCTCAAGCAGAAAATCGACTTTTTCTGATGTACGGTGCTTGCTCAAATAGGTGCGCGCCTCGTTGGGGAACAAGGCGTACATGAGCACGTCTTCCTCTGTTTTTGCAAGGTCCCCGATCTCGTCGCGCACTTCCTCATAGGTGGTGGTGACAAGTGAGCCAGGGGCTACATCGGGAGGAAGCACCTCGGAGTCGCCTACGACCTTGCTGACGATCTCCTTGTCCATGGGGCCGGGCGCTTTGCCGTAATACCCGCATATATAGTCTTTCATCTCCTTGGAAACGACGCTCCACCGCTTGCCGGTCAAGACGTTGAAGACCGCCTGCGTCCCGACGATCTGCGAAAGCGGCGTGACGAGCGGCGGATAGCCCACCTCGGCACGTACCTTCGGAATCTCCTTCATGACCTCGGACAGGCGGTTGCCGGCATTCTGGATTTCCAGCTGTGACACCAGGTTGCTCATCATGCCGCCGGGGACCTGATGGGAATAGACCTGCATATGGATCAGGGAGGAGACGCCGCGCTTGTAGTGGCCGCGCTTGCGCACCCCTTCCCAGTATTCTGCAATCTCGAAGAGGAGGTCGAGATCGAGGCCTGTGTCATAGCGGCTTTCCTGCAGTGCTGCGACGATCATCTCGACCGCGGGATGGCTGTTGCCGAAAGCGAGCGGGGCATGCGCCGTATCGGCGATGGACGCCCCGGCCTCCGCGGCCTTGAGGATGTTCGCCGGTGCCATTCCGCCGACATAGTGGCAATGGATGTGCACGGGAAGGCCGATTTCTGCATTGAACGCCTTCACCATGCGCTCCGTGCGGTACGGGGTAAGCATGCCGGCCATATCCTTGATGCATATCGAGTCGGCCCCGAGGTCTTTCAACAGCTGGCCGTACTCGAGGAAGCTGTCAAGCGTGTGGACCGGTGACATCGTGTAGGAGATGGCGCCTTCGAAATGGGCGCCGCATTCCTTGATGGCCTCGGCGTTGTCGATGACATTACGGATGTCGTTCAAGGCATCGAACACGCGGAACATCTCGATGCCGTTACGGTTGGCGGCTTTGACGAAATGGTTGCAGACGTCGCGCGAATAGTGCTTGTAGCCGACGAGGTTCTGGCCGCGCGACAACATGGCAAGAGGCGTATTGGGCGTTTCTGCCTTGATGGAGCGCAGGCGCTCCCAGGGGTTCTCATCAAGGAAGCGCAGGCAGGTGTCAAAGGTTGCCCCGCCCCAAGCCTCGATAGCCCAATAACCGACGCGATCCATCTTCGGCAAGATAGGAAGCATGTCGCCGATCTGCATACGGGTAGCCCAGAGGCTCTGCTGTCCGTCGCGGATAGTGGTATCCATTATTTGAAGTCGTGGCATGGCACCCCCTTCATTCTGTACGAGTCAAAGAACATGCCTTGTTTTGAGAGAAGAGGCTTATCCATGGGTACCCATGGCTGCCGACGGTATTCTAAAAGGTTTAGCGAAAACCTGTTCTGCTCTACGTAATCAAGGCGAAGAAGTATTATACAAGAAGGGCACCCATGATGGGAAATGTTAATTGTGTATTGATGGGCAAACGTCAACTTGCGTGGGGTGGATGGGCGCAGCCGAGGACAGAGGCACCCTCGCCCGCCACAAAGCAAAGGGCGCCCTTCCCCACATCACCCGGGTCGGTCGCCTGAGGGCTGCCCCTTCTCGTAAGGGCCGCGCACTGCTGCGAGGCCGATGCTTGCGAAGCCGTAGGCATTCCCGAACTGCGGCTCTATCACCATGCTGCCGCCCGCCCGGTCGACATAGCCCCAGAGGCCCGTCTCGGGCGTCTGCACGGCTATGGGACCGCTTTCGGAAAGGACTATGTCCTTGTACTTCGGCTCCACAACCCAGCTGCCCTTGCTGTCGACGACGCCCTCAAGCTTTGTTTCCGGCATAGTTACCACAACGAGGTCTCCCTGGGTGAAGCCGATCTTCATATATTGGGGCTCTATCGCCCAGGCGCCGGAATAGGTGGCAATTCCCCAGAGGCCGCTTTTCTCATCCTGCGCGAAAAGGAGACCTCCCCCCGCTTTCGGCCTATCGACATTTGCATAGCGGGGGGTTGCCGTCCAGGCGCCGGAGGCGTCCCTGATGCCCCAGAGACCAGATGCAGTATCTCTCTCAGCGTAGTGACCATTTGTGTCAATGCCTCCGAGACCCCCATGTACGGGTTCGACCACCCAGCCGCCGGTCGCATTAACACGGCCGGCGAGGCTGGAGTTAGGATCACCCGCGACAGCAAGGCCATCCCCTTCGAAAGCTCTCGCATATGAGTAGCTCGGTGGGATAACCCAGGCGCCCGTCTTGTCGATGTAACCGAAGAGCCCAGTGGCCTCGTCCTCAAAGACCGCCAGCCCGTTGCTAGAGAACTTAATGTCTTGACCTCTCTCCCACTGGGGGCCGGCAACCCATTCGCCGTTCATCCCGACAAGGCCGTACAACTCGGTATCCCAGTCTTGAGCGACGAAGAGATCGGGAGCGGCAAAGGTCACCCCGGAAAGGAAGCGGGGCTCAACCATCCATCGACCGGAGGCATCGATGATGCCTGTCTTCCTGGTCTTGTCATCGACAGCTTCAGCGTAGCCGGCGTCGGTGAAGTCGTAGGCGTGCTCGAACTGGGGATCGATAACCCAACTGCCAGAAGCGTCGATGTAACCCCAAGGCCCCGACCCCTTCTCCTCCTCCTTGGGAGTGGGGGTGCATGACCACAAGGCCAAGACGACGGCGACAGCCAATGTCGCTGAAGCCACTGCGGCAAGCCTTGCCTTTCTAGGGCTTTTTACCAATCTTTCCATGCTTGCTGCTCCCCCATCATTCCCAATGGTAGTTCGGACCTGCGGCGATCTCCCTGTTTTTTATTCTCCCCTGAACAGGTGCGCCTGCCGTATTAACACCTACATAATCAGAAGGCTCATCCAGCCAATCCTCGTAGCTCAGCCCGCCGCCTGCCTCGGCATGGCGCGCGGACGCCTTGTCGTAGACTGCTTGATCCGCCTCTGTCCGAGTCGGGAGAACGATGCCCGCACTCCCATTATAACCGGATATGACGCCGCCCCCATGCCGGCGGACACCAGGTCAGGCAACGGCGGGATTCCCGGAAGGGCGAGGCTGATGCCTGCGTCGACCGCGCGCCGAGGACAGAGGCACCCGCGCCCGCCACAAAGCAAAGGGCGCCCTTCCCCACATCACCCGGGTCGGTCGCCTGAGGGCTGCCCCTTCTCGTAAGGGCCGCGCACTGCTGCGAGCCCGTTGCTTGCAAATGTCCCGGCATCCCCGAACTGCGGCTCGATAACCATGTTGCCCGAGTAGTCGACGTAGCCCCAGAGATCCGCATCCGGGGGCCGCACCGCCACGAGCCCGTTCCCCGGAAGCCCGACCTCTTTGTACTTGGGCTCCACAACCCAGCTGCCCTGGCTGTCGACGACGCCCTCGAGCCCCGTGTCCGGCATGGACACCACGATGAGGCCCCCTTGGGCGAGCCCGATTTGCTTGTACCGGGGTTCTGCCGCCCAGGCTCCCGAATAGTCGGCGACGCCCCAGAGGCCGCCCTTCTCGGCCTGGACGAAAAAGAAGCCCCCGCCGCCCCTCAGCCTGTCGACGTCCGCATAGCGGGGGGTCGCCGCCCAAGCGCCCGAGGCGTCCCTGATGCCCCAGAGCCCCGTCGCGACGTCTTTCTCCGCGTAATGCCCTCCCTCGCTTATGTCCGTGAGCCCGGTATGGACGGGCTCGACCGCCCATACGCCAGACGCGTCGACCCGTCCCCAGAGCTGCGTTTCCGCATCCATGACGGTGGCAAGGCCCTTGCCGCCGAAGGGGTATGCGTCTGAGAACCTTGGCGGTATGACCCAAGCCCCGGTACGGTCGATGAAGCCGAAGAGGCCGGTTTCCCTGTCCTTAAACCCTGCAAGCCCGTTGTCTGCAAACCGGATGCTGGGGACCCATTTCCATTGAGGCTTTGCCGTCCATTCTTCTTTCACGTTGATGAGGCCATAGAGTCCCGTCTTAGGGTCGCATGTACAAAAAAGGTCGGGTGCTGCAGCATCGATTCCGCCAATGTAGTTGGGCTGGACGATCCAGTTGCCCGAAGAGTCAATGACGCCAGCCCTGCCATTTTCAGCATCAAAGGCAGCGGCGATGTCGGCGTCAGTGAAGTCGTAGGCGTGCCTAAACTGCGGCACGATAGCCCAGTTGCCGGAGGCATCGATGTATCCCCAAGGACCAGATGTCTTCTCCTCTTCCACCTTGGGGGGGGAGGTGCACGACCATAGGGCAAGAAAGAAGACCGCTAAGACGATGATTGAAGCTATGATGGCTGCTCCTGTGCGCTTTTTTGCCAAATTTCTCATTGCTCGTTCTCCGGGTTTTCCCATACGTAGCTCGAATCGGCTGCAATAACCCTGTTGGGTATTTTTGTACTACTCATCTTATAAACACCCTCCCCGCCTTTGGAATAATAAAAAGACCCATCCTTCAGCCAATCCTCGTAGCTCAGCCCGCCGCCTGCCTCGGCATGGCGCGCGGACGCCTTGTCGTAGACTGCTTGATCCGCCTCTGTCCGAGTCGGGAGAACGATGCCCGCACCGGATATGACTCCGCCCGACCCGATCCACCTGTCCTGGATGTAGCCGGAGAGGTCGCCGAGCGCGATGCGCGCGGATATTGCGGCGTTCGAGTCAAGGGCATCGCGATAGGCCCGGTCGGCCTCGGCCGCCCCCATGCCGGCGGACACCAGGTCAGGCAACAGCGGGATCCCCGGAAGGGCGAGGCTGATGCCTGCGTCGACCGCGCGCCGAGGGCGGAGGCACCCTTGGCAGCCACCGGGTCCTTGTACCCCCTCATATCGAGGAGGTTGCGCAAGGCATCCGCGTTGTCGCGGGCGGTAACGCTTCCATCTGCCACGAAGAGGAAGCCGCCCTCTATCCTGCCCTCGTTTCCTTGCCTTCCCTTGGCGTTCCCGAAGGTCACCTCGGCGAAAAGGTCACCTTCGTGCCGGGAAAAGTCCGGCATCGAATAAGCTGCGCGCCGTCAAACCACCGAAACCCTAGACCCGCTTGATAAAGCGCCCGTCGCGGGTGTCCACCTGGAGCACATCGCCTGGGTTGATGAACATGGGAACTTGGATGGTGGCACCGGTTTCCAAGGTGGCCGGCTTCGACCCGCCTTGCACGGTGTCTCCTTTGAAGCCGGGGTCGGTCTCGGCGACCTCAAGATCCACGAACATCTGGGCTTCGATGCTGATAAGCTCTTCACCTGCATAGAGGATGTTCGCCTCGTCGTTTTCCTTGAGCCACTGCGCCGCGCCCCCGACAACGTCTTCCGGGATGGCAAGCTGCTCGAAGGTGGTGTTGTCCATGAAGTAGAAGTCTGAGCCGTCGTTGTAGAGGTACTGCATGGTCTTGTTCTCCAAGCGTACCTGCTCGAACTTCGTGCCCGCGTTGAAGGTGTACTCGATGACGCGTCCCGTTTTCACATCGCGGAGCTTCGTGCGCACGAAGGCGCCACCTTTTCCGGGCTTGACGTGCTGGAACTCAACAATGGTCCAAAGTTTGTCGTTATATTCAATGCATATGCCGTTCTTGAAATCCGCTGTGGAGATTGCCATTGATAGTTCCTTTCCTATTGCGCATACGGGCTCTGCCGCGCATCCGTGCTGTTCATTCAAGGCCGCTATATTATAACCATGTCATGGCTGCTTTGGGTGAAAACATCGAATCCGTCATGCGTAATTACACCGAAATCCTCCAAGCGCATCCCGAATTCCCCCGGGATATAGATGCCCGGCTCGACGGTGACGACGTTGCCGACCTCGAGCGCTGCCGTGTTGCGCGTTGCCAGCACAGGCTCTTCGTGCACGTCGATACCGAGCCCGTGGCCGAGCGAGTGCCCCATCATGTTGCCGAACCCCGCCTCCTGTAAAACGCGCTCGGCCTTCTCTTGGGCTTCGACGCCGGTCACACCGGGCTGAAGCATTGCCTCAACCGCCTCATTGGCATCGCGTATAGCCTGGTAGGCAAACCGGAGGCGCTGGTCAGGCCAACCGATGAACAGCATGCGCGTCATATCGGAGCAATACCCTGAGACACGGGCGCCGAAATCAAGAAGAAGGGCCTGGCCGGCCTCGATCCTGTTGTCCCCTGGGATGGCATGGGGCCGGGCAGCGTTTGCGCCCGTCGCCACGATCGACGGGAACGCCACGCCGGAGGCACCGTGCCCCAACATGAAGTATTCGAGCTCGAGCTGGACATCGCGTTCGCTCATTCCGGGGGAGACGAATCCGGCGATATGGGCGAACGCGGCATCGGCGACGGCCTGCTCAGCCCGAAGACGTTCAAGCTCGTTCACGTCTTTGACCCCGCGCGCCGGGGCGGTCACTGCATGGGTTTCGCGGAGGTCGATATCTTCCCCGCAGGCCTTCACGGCATCTTGGAGGCGGTGGTACTCGCCCAGGCTGAGGGTGTCCTCGATGCCAAGGACGAGCTTCTTCCCCGCCTCGGCGCCATAGGCGCCGAGCAGGTCGGCCGCGAACGCCGCATGGCTTCGGGCGCTGGCATCGACCTGGATGGGACTGCCCTGCGCCCCGCTATGGCATGCCTCCTCATAGCGCGTATCGGTGTGGAGGCACAGCGCCTCATCGAAAATGATCAGGACATGGGCGGGTTCGTCGTCGAACACGCCGTCGAAGCCGGTCAACCATTTGATATCGGAGAGCGACCGCATAAAGAAGGCGTCGCAGCCCTGCTCGTCGAGTTTTTTACGGAAGGCGTCAAGCCTGGTGTTCGAGAAGGACATCGATTCCCTCCTTATAGCCGCTCTTCCCTTTCCCTTTGATCTGGGCGATGCAGGCGGGCGCGATGACCGAGATGCGGCGGAACTCCTCACGTGACCCGATGTCTGACAGATGCACCTCCACGCAGGGGATGCTGATTGCAGCAAGGGCGTCGTGCAGGGCATACGAGTAATGGGTGTAGGCACCGGGGTTGAACACGATGCCGTCGTAGTCGTTGCGTGCTTCCTGGATGAGATCGATCAGCACTCCTTCGTGGTTGCTCTGCCTGCAGCTAATGGCTATGCCTCGGGCTTCGCCATAGGCGACGACCTCTTGCTCGATAGAGGCCAGGGTATCGTGCCCGTATATCTGGGGCTCGCGTTCTCCCAAGAGATTGAGGTTCGGGCCGTTCAACAGCAATATCTTCTTCATAGCCACCGAGTTCCTTTCACCGTGAAATCAAGCCGTGGGGCATTCTCATTTTACCCAGGCTTCGAGGTGCTTGAGGAGCACCTCGTCTTCGACGTCCATGAGCTCCCATACGCCGACGTCGACCGGTATGACGAACCTGACCTTTTTGCCCCGTACCTTCTTGTCGCCTTTCATGGCATCAAGTACGACAGCCGGTTCGGCCTTGAAAGGGAGCCTTGGAATTCCCAATTTGGAAAGCAGCTGCTCCTGGGCTTCGACGAACTCCTGGGAGCTTCCCGCAACCGCCAAGCCGAGCTCGGCCGCAAAGCGCATGCCTTCGGCTACCGCCTGGCCATGCGAATACACGCCATAGCCTGCCAGGTTCTCTATGGCATGGCCGAGCGTGTGCCCATAGTTGAGGCACTCCCGCACCCCCCGTTCCTCGCGCTCGTCTTCTGCAACGACATCGGCTTTCCCCACCACCGAGCGTGTTATCGCCTCGACCGTCGTTGCCTGGTCGTGCCTTTTCAACTGTTCGGCAGATTCAAGGAGCCAGAAGAAGAAGTCGTCCGACCCTATGGCGGCCATCTTGGCGATCTCGGCAAAGCCGCAGACCCATTCCCGTTCAGGCAGGGTTTCAAGGACTTCGACCGAGGCACAGACATCCAGGGGCTGCTTGAATGTTCCCACGAGGTTCTTGCCATACGAGAGGTTGATGCCCGTCTTGCCTCCCACCGACGAGTCGACCATGGCAAGGAGCGTGGTAGGAACCTGCACGAGGCCGATCCCCCTCATATAGGTCGATGCCACGAAGCCGGCTATGTCTCCGACCACGCCGCCGCCCAAGGCAAGCACCGCAGAGGAGCGGGTCAGGCGCGCCTGCGCGAGCGCTTCCCAAATCTCGCCGGCACATTCGAGGGTCTTCGATTCCTCTCCTGCGGGCAAGGTTATATCAACCACGCGGAATCCAGAGCCCAACAGGCAATCCCGTACCGCAGCCAGATAAAGCGGCGCGACGTTCGCATCGGTTATCACCGCCACCTGGCCGCCGATCCCGAAGGCCTCTAGACGCTGGCCGAGGTTTGCGGTCAAGCCGGTCCCGACGCGGACGTCATACGAGACGCCCGACGGCAGCTCTACTACGATTCTTGTGGTCGGCATAGGATGCCTTCTTTCTCTAATACCCGCTTCACCTCGAAAGCAATGCGCTTCACGCCCTTGCCTTTGGTGTTGATGGCCACGTCGGAGACCGCACGGTACAGGGGGGCCCGCTCTTCCTGTATCCTTTTGGCCTGTTCGATGTCTTGGAAAAGGGGCCTGGTCGTGATGTCGCTGATCCTTCCCGCAGCCTCTCCAACCGACACCTGGAGATACACTATGAAGCCGGCGTCTTTGAGCAGCCGGCGGTTTTCCTCGCGCCCGACGACCCCGCCTCCGCAGGATATCAGTGCGGGCGCATGCGCGATCATGTCCTTGAGCACCTCCGTCTCAAGCTGCCGGAACCCTTCTTCCCCCGATTCGGCGAAAATCTCTTTGATTTTCTTCTGTTCGCGGCGCTCAAGGTAGGTGTCCATATCGACCGCGGATATATGGCACATGCGGGCAAGGCTTCGGGCGACCGAGGTCTTGCCGGCGCCCATGAAGCCGATGAAGAATACCGGCTTTTTCAACTGGTAGGGGACAAGCTTCTTTCCCGGCTTGTTCTTCCCCGGATGGCTTTGGGCACCCGGCTGCGATTGCGGCTTTTGGGGACGCCTATTGCCCTGCCTGTCCTGTCTGTCACCCATCGGCCTGCTTCCTTGCGCCCGCTTCACCGCGACATGGTTTTCAGGCGCTGCCTATAGCCTTTAAGGGACGCCTTTATGTCGTTCATATTGTCACTGCCGAATTTCTTCAAATAGGCATCTGCCAGGACGAATGCCACTTCGCTTTCTGCCACGACCGCACAGGCGGGAACGGCGCAGACATCGCTTCGCTCTTTTGAGGCCTCGCAGGTCTCGAGCGTGTCCATGTTGACGGTATCGAGCGGCGTCCTCAAGGTGGGGATCGGCTTCATGGCGACCGTGGCAATGAGGGGCATTCCCGTGGTCATGCCTCCTTCAAGGCCGCCCGCGTTGTTGCTTGCCCGCGAGAAACCCGCCTTCTTCGTGTGCGTGATCGGGTCATGTACCTGGGAGCCGCTCATGGCTGCAGCAGCAAAGCCCAGCCCGAACTCCACTCCCTTGACCGCGGGAATCGAGAACAAGGACGCGCCCAGCTGCGAGGTGATTCGATCATCAGGGCTTCCAAAGCCGCCGATGCCGGGGACGAGTCCTGTGGCAACCACGCGGAAGACGCCGCCCAGGCTCTCCCCTGCCTCTGCCGCCGCATCGATTGCGGCCTTCATCGCCTCGCTTGCCTCTTCATCAGGGCAACGTACCTCGCTCGTCTCGATATCGAGCGGCTTGTAATCCGGGGCCTCGACCATCGGCTCCTCTTCGAAAAACACCGCCTGCCCTATACGGGTGACATAGGA
>JAVBQH010000086.1:0-8150 GCA_031549175.1 Raoultibacter sp. | reverse complement strand
CCCTCTTTGAAACAACAGGGCAATCCCTTATGCTTCACCATGCGATGCTGTCCCCACAAAAAAACCCGTGGCATATGCCGCGGGCCCACATACAATAACGCCTGGGATCCAGGCATCTATTCATATGACCCATCAGCACATAACCGCCGAACCAGGTGGAGGGAATCCCTCTCTTGTTTAAACAGCCTGCATATTCTAACACAGAATGCCAGAAGGTGCGGAAAATTCCTTGTTAAATATCCTAGCGGGGAAAGGGCGCCTGCCTAACCCCCTTGCCATACTTGCCCCCAAGACCTTGAGGAACGTGCTTTTCTGCATCCTCTTTGAACACATGTTTCGCACGGTTGTCCGCAAGATCGCCAACAGGCCCGCATTGTGCGCGGAAAGTCTTCGATGGGTCAGACACCGGGAAGACACCGTCGGCGATGTACCCGTCTACGGTCTTTTTCTCCTCCTCACTGTAGGTAAGCCTTAAGCTGCCTTCCATGTCAAATTGCTCGCCGTACTTCTTTTCAAGGCCTTCAAGGATATACTCCTTCTCTTGTGCCTCGTTCTCTATTTTTGTACCTATCGGGACAACGCGGCTTGCAACAGGGTTGCACAAGTATCCATGCAGCAGACACCCGAATGGGCAATTTGATAAGCGAAATCAATCCCTCAGTCCTAAGCCCGGGAGGAAAATCGTCCTTTGGTTGCTTCGTGCGGCAAGCATCTTGCTCTATCATGTAAGCAGGCATCACCCTGGATAGAAATAGACAGATGAAGCTTTATAAGGGGAATCAAAACTACCTGGAGGGGGATACGCATATGGCAACGATATTAGATGCTGCACAGGTTTCGGCCTACCTTGAGAGGCTCGGGCTGCGGGACAAGCCAGGCGTCAGCCGCGAGGCACTTGACGAGCTTACGTTCAGGCACCAGTGCTCCATCCCGTTCGAGACCATCGATATGTGGCACTGCACCGAGCCTCCCGTCATCGACATCGACTCGATCTTCCAAAAGATCGTCACCGTCCGGCGTGGCGGGTTCTGCTTCGAGCTGAACTATGCCTTCGAGACGCTTTTGAACAGCCTCGGTTTCAAGGCGCGCCCTATCTTGAGCAGGGCGGTACGCGGCCGGGACGGACGTATGCCCATCAACCACCGCGGTGTTCTGATAGATCTTGACGGCGGGCTCCTCTTCGCCGACGTCGGCTTCGGGGGCCCTTTGGCTCCCGGCTCCTTGATCCTCAAGGACCAGGAGACGCAGGTAGTCCGTGGCGAGACCTACATCACAAGGAAAGTCGACGACTGCTGGTGGGCGATCGACCGAAAGACGCAGGCGAAGAAGGACCTGTATGGGGACGATTTCCCTTCGCGCATCCAGACCGAGCTCGAACTCAGCCTTGCCGCAGTCGAAGACATCGACTTCGCAGCGCTCAACCTGTTTTTCTCACAACCGGGCACCGTCTTCCACGACTTCCGTATGGCGAACCTGCGCACCGAGGGCGGCTTTTACGCGCTGAAGGAGGCCGAACTCTCAATCCGAAACGGCACCGAGACCGAAAAGGTCACGCTGCCCGATGATGCGGCCTTCATCGCGGCGACCGAGAAATACTTCGGCTTCACGCCCCCGCAAAGCAGTCTTGGCATCAACTAGGCCAGATGAGGGTGCGGGACCGGGAGGCATCCCCTTCGGGACAGCGGAGATGTCCTAAGCCTATGCGTTTACGTAGACGTAGATCTGCCTGATCGTGTCCGACAGGATGCCGGTCGAGTTTGCGGTTGTGTAGTCGTAGCGCAAAACCGCCGACCACTGGTACGTGGCTCCGTTCGCTCCGGGTGCGCTGCCTGAGAACGAGCAGTTCTCGGTTACCTTCGTTGTACCATCGCTTGCATAGGTGATGTAGGCGGATTTATCCGCAGGCAGCACGACTGTACCTTCCGGCACGGTGAGGCCGGCATTGGCCAAGGTCTTCTCGATGATGTGCTCGTTGGTGACCGCATCCGCAAAGCTGAGCGCGCCGTATCCAAGCGATGAGGTTGCAGCAGAATACCCGGCGCTCACCACCTTGCCCTCCTCGTTCAGGCCAAGGTAGACCGTCGGAGTGCCCGAACGGGTGTCGCCCGGCTCGTCTGTCAGGGATATCTTCACCTCGGTTCTTACCGGGCTCCCCTCTGTGCTCACCGGGGCAGATGCCACGACCGTCGCCCCATGGGCAAGGGATGCGACCGACTCGTCGAGCGTCTTCCCGATAAGGCCCGTAAGCTGGGGTACGTCGGTCTTCTTGCTTGTTGTGGTGCCGGCGTCTTTCGTGCTGTCTCCGCCAAGCGCGTTCGTCCCAAGGTTCTGTTGGGCGGTTGTCTGCTGAACCGCAACATCACCGCTGATCACAAATACCATTTGATAGACCAGGAACCCGAGCACCCCGATAAGCACCACCAGAATGACGATAGCGATGATGAGCACGGTGCGCATGCGCCGCGATTTCTTCTGATGGGCGGGAATCGCCTTCTTGTCGGGCTTGTCGGCAGGAACCATGGATTGACCGGCATCCGGGACATCGCCGCCCTCAAGGCCGGCGTCTTCACCGTCCTCCGCATCAGGCCCTTCCGTGGAACCGTCCTGCCTTTCCTTTTCGTCACCGTCGAAGGCCTTGTCTTCAGGCCTCGGCCCACGGTGTTTTAGCTGTCCTGTCGAGTCCTGTTCTTGCGGCTCTACCGCGCCTTCGGTTGTATCTGCAGGCTCGACGGGCTTGCCCTCGTTTTCAGCTTTGCCGGTTTTAGCATGTTTAGGCATCGTTCAACCTTTCTTTGCCCTGCACGGATGCAGGAAGAGAACAGCTATATTGTATTATGCAGGAAAAAGTAATACGCAAGAAACCCCACAAGGAACACGATCACGCACGCGATTATGACACGCTGCATTTTTTGCTGTGGCGGAGAGGAACCCAGCTCCTCTTTGATGCGCTCTTTGTAATCGCTTGAAAGGTGAGGCTGGTCGTCCTCTTGCCCTTCCCGAACATCCTCACAGGTGTCTTCGACGTTGGGCTGCTCAGGCGCATCGTTTTCCGGCACCTGCCCGCTCGGGTCTTCGTCTGACGGCCCAGACAGCCCTGCGTCCAAAACGTCCTCTTCACGGCTGTCTTTTCCACGGCCGGCATGGATAACGACTTCATCCTCGTCGTCCGATCTCACCGTTATTATTGAAAATCCGTCTTCGCGAGCCATGCCCGTCCTTTCCTATAAGGCGCATTATAGATGATGGCTACCCGCGAACCCCCTTGTCCAAATAATAACCATTCGACGAGAAGCGCTTCCGATACGAGAGGAAGCAGACCATGACGATGGCGATGGTGTTCGCTGCGGAAAGCATGAGCATGACGACGATCTGGTATTTTGCCGCAGCAAGAGGATCGGCGCCTGCAAGGATCTGCCCGGCCATCATCCCCGGGATGGTGACGATGCCCGCTGCCGACATCGTCGCCAGGATAGGGGTCATGCCTGCCCCGATGGCTGCCTTCAACGAGGCGAAGGCGGCCTCCCGCGGCGTCGCCCCCAGTGCAACGAGTGAGAATATCTCATCTTCGCGCGAGTCCATATCGGCGAAGAGGCGGTCGATGGCCACGGCCGTCGCCGACATCGCGTTGCCGATGATCATGCCGATGATCGGCACGACCTGCTGGGCATGGTACCAGGGATCGGCGCGGACCACCCCTTCGACGACCAAAAACCCTATTGCCAAAGACGAGACGAAGATGGAGATGAACACCGAGGGCACAAGGCCCGGCACGGTGCTTTTTACACGCGAGGTGGCGATCTGGGTTGCGGCGATGACCATGAACGCAAGCACGAGCACCACCAGCCACCAGGTCTGGAATGCGAAGAGGTACTGCAACAGGAAGCCGACGGCAAGGAGTTGGATGAAGCACCTGACCGTCGATACGGCGATGCGCTTTGTCTGACCCAGCTCAAGCTTGTAGGACACAAAGCCTGCGATAAGCATGAGCAGGCTCGACAGGAAAAGCTCGATATAACCGATGTCGACGACGCCGCCTGTCATGCACCCGCCCCCCTCACCGGGCCTGCTTTGTAGCCGAAGCCTTCCTTTGAAAGTGTGAACACCCCTTTTGCATAGCCGTCTGCCGCGCGGTGACGGATACGGAGGCAGGTGAGCCCCGTGTCGACGAGCCGGTCTGTCAGGCGGCCGACCGCATGCGCCGACTCGTCGTCCAAGGCGGCGTCCACCTCGTCGAGCAGGAGGACGCGCGGCCTCGTGGCAAACACCCGCAGCAGCGCCACACGTGCCGTCTGCCCGCCTGAGAGCTGCGACACATCACGGTCGAGCTCGACGTCCGCGAGCTCGGCATCATCGAGCAAGCCTTGCAGGAAGTCGTCGGTCGGCCGGGACTCCCCTGCATGCACTTTGAGTTTCCAAGGCAACATCAGGTTGTCGCGTATAGAGCCGGGCACGAGTGCCGAGGTCTGGGGGACGAGGCATACCTGGCGGCGCCAGGCAGTAGGAGCGAACGCGGCACTTTCCCGACCGTCAAGGAAGAGCTCCCCGCCCCTTTTCTCCATCATGAGCGCACAGATGCGCAGCAGGGTGGATTTCCCACTTCCCGAAGGCCCCACCAGGTCATATATGGCGCCTTCATGGAGCGTGAAGCTTATATCGGACAACAGGGGCGCCCTATCGCCTTCGCGGTCATACGACGCAGTAATATGTCTCGCCTCGAACAATGGCATATGCCTATAGTACCAGGCTCACAGCGAGAACTGAACCAAGAGGCAGGCTTCAGGCGTTCAAAGGATCTGACTCCTTGCCCGCCCTGTACGTGCTACCGCCTGAACTTGGGGCTTTTATTAATGTAGACGACCCATGCAATGACGGAGAGGAGAAAGACGGGGATGGTGGCAAGCACAAACCAGGTGATATCGAAAAAGCTCAGCAGCACGAGGCAGAACACCCAAATACCAGAGCCAATCATCATCTTGCCGGTCGACCGGCAAAGCCGCCTCTCATCCCACTTCGCCTTTTCGTCGCCGGACATCGTGTTATAGCCGGCAATCAATAGGGCACCGCGCCCCGTGCAAAGGACGGCGCCCCAGATGATGAAGGCTGCCGCAACAATAAAGCCGATGACCAACCCAACCATAAAACCCTCCAGCCTCGATGCCTCGATGTCTCGATGCCTGGAACAATGGCATATTCCTATGGTACCAGGCTCACAGCGAGAAACCGGCTAAAGGGCTCGGCTCCCTTTCGCCGCATCGGCCGAAGGCCGATAAGTATCTCACCTGCCCACCAACGTCAGCGAGAGGCCCTCCGACCCTTTAGATTTCCGTGAAAGCTTGAGGAAGCGTATTTCGATACGCGACGAAAGCTTGGAGCGGAAAGGTAGAGGGTCCGAGGGCCTCGCAGCGTCGAGGGTTTCCGCCGGCTGGCAAGCCGGCGGAACCTAAACCGAGGGTTTCCTCCGGCTGGCAGGTCGGCGGAACCTAGGGTTATTGCACGCCCTCGATCGAGGGGATGGTGGCAAAGCCTGCCTCGAGCTCTTCTTCGGTCGGGACATGGTCGCTCATCTCGCCTTTGTTGAAGGCATCGTAGGCAAACATGTCGAAGTAGCCAGTGCCGGTGAGGCCGAAGAGGATGGTCTTTTCCTCGCCGGTCTCCTTGCACTTCTTCGCCTCCTCGATCGCCTGCAGGATGGCATGGGCGCTCTCCGGGGCAGGCAGTATCGTTTCCAGCCGAGCAAAGTCGACCGCCGCCTGGAAGACATCGGTCTGCCGCACCGAGACGGCATCGAGGTAGCCGTCGTGCTTGAGTTTCGAGACGATCGGGCTCATGCCGTGGTAGCGCAGGCCGCCTGCATGGTCGGGGCTTGGCTGGAAGCCGTTGCCCAAGGTATACATCTTCGGCATCGGGCAGGTCTGGCCGGTATCGGCAAAGTCGTAGGCATAACGGCCGCGGGTAAGGCTCGGGCAGCTTGCCGGCTCGACCGCGATGAACTGCGTGTCGGGATGGATCCCCTTCAGCTTGTCGCGCATGAAGGGGGCAATGAGCCCGGCGACGTTCGACCCGCCGCCGGCGCAGCCGATAACGACGTCGGGATAGTCGCCGATCTCCTCGAATGCTGCATAACTTTCAAGCCCGATGACGCTTTGGTGGAGCACCACCTGGTTGAGCACGGAACCCAGGGTGTAGCGACCCTTGTTGTTCGGGATGTTGAGCGCCTTTTCCACGGCCTCGGAGATCGCCGTGCCGAGCGAGCCGGTCGATGTCGGGTTGTCGGCAAGCATCTTCCTGCCGATCTCGGTCGTGTCGGAAGGCGAAGGCGTGACATGCGCCTTGAAGGTCTCCATGACGCTGCGGCGGAAGGGCTTTTGCTCGTAGGAGCATTTCACCATGAACACGTCGAGGTTCAAGCCGAAGTAGTCGGAGGCCTCGGCAAGTGCGGTTCCCCATTGGCCGGCGCCCGTCTCGGTGGTGATGCCGTCGAGGTCTTGCGCCTTTGCATAGTAGGCCTGCGCGATCGCAGAGTTCAGCTTGTGCGAGCCCGAGGTGTTGTTGCCCTCGAACTTGTAGTAAATCTTCGCCGGGGTCCCCAGTTCCCGCTCGAGGTTGTAGGCGCGGCAGAGCGGAGAAGGGCGGTAGATGCGATACATCTCCTGGACAGGCTCGGGAATGTCGAAGTATGCCGTCGTGTCATCAAGCTCCTGCTTCACAAGCTCGTCGCAAAACACCGGCGCGAGCGCCTCGGGGGTGGCTATTTCCCCATTGGGAAGGCGGAGCGGGTCGGGAGCAGAAGGCATATCGGCACGCAGGTTGTACCACTGCCGAGGGATCTGGTCTTCTCGGAGGTAGATGCGGTGCGGTACTGCGTTCTTCATAGCATTTCCTTTCTGTCTGTCAGGGAAGAGGCCGTCCTCTCCCCCACCCGAGAAATGGGGACAGTCCCCTTTTCTCGGTTCTGATTCCGCGCATTAAAAAAGGCCCCCGGATTACCGAGAGCCTTGTTCATGTTTGCATACGGAACAGGGGCCGATAACCCGATTATGACCTTTTGTTCCACCACCATGCACCGCTTGACAGCGTGGCAGGCACGTTGTTTGCGAAGTATATGTTGGCAGCTGTTGTCATGTTTTCCTTTCGGGCTTAGGGCATTATAACCATAGTTCAGCGGTTTTGTGAAGGGGATTTTTGGCAAGAGACATACAGGTTGGGCCAGAAGGGCAGGCCTACGCGCTTTTCCGGCAAGGTGTCAATAGCGTTGGCGTTGGGCTACCCCTGGGATCTCGAGCGCGTTCCGGTACTTGTTTACCGTCCTGCGCGATATTTCGATATCGTAGTCTTTGAGAAGCCCGACAATCTGGGAATCACTCAAGGGGCTGTGCTTGTCTTCCTCATCCACGAGCTTCTTTATGAGCTGCTTCACACTGGTGGACGAGACATCATGCATCGATCCCTGTGAGGCCGAACTCGAGAAGAACGCACGCAGCTCGAATACCCCGTGGGGGGTCTGGATATAGTTCCCGTTGACGACGCGGCTGATGGTGGATTCGCTGACTCCGACCATTTCCGCCACCTCAAGCATCGTGAGGGGGCTCAGATACATAAAGCCGCGCGCAAGGAAGTCGGTTTGGAGCTGCATGATGCAGCATGCGACGCGGTACAAGGTCATGCGACGCTGCTCGATGCTGCTGATAAGGCTCGTCGCGGATTTCTGACAGTCCTTGAGGTATTTCTGCGTCTCTGCGTTGATACCCCTCCGATCGATAAGCGAGGTGTATTCCTGGGAGATTGTCAAAGGCGGGATGTCGAGGTCGAGTATCTCGATTGAGAAATCCTCCCCCTGCCTCCTTACCACGAGCTCGGGAACGACCGATTCGTCGGCCGCACTGACATAGAGCAGGCCGGGACGCGGGTTCAGGCTGCGGAAGATATCGATGGTCTCCTGCACCTCGGAGACGGAGACCCCCAACTGCTCGGCAATCTTCGGAAGCCTGCCCGCGGCGACATCATCCATATGGTTTTCCAGTATATGTTCGGCAAGCTCGCTGTCCTCGCCAAGCTCTCGCAACTGCAACATGAGGCACTCGCTCAAGTTGCGGGCGCCGATGCCGGTCGGATGACATGACTGCAAGACCTTGAGCACGCCTTCGATTCTC
>JAVBQH010000030.1:0-9300 GCA_031549175.1 Raoultibacter sp. | reverse complement strand
GGCGCAGCATGAGGACCGCCGATAGTATCTCCGCCGTCGGGTTGGCCTTGTTCAGGCCGGCATGGATAGGGGCCGAGCCATGCACGGGCTCGAACACGGCGTGCTCAGCGCCGATGTTCGCGCCGGGGGCGATGCCGAGGCCGCCTACCAGGCCGGCACAAAGGTCGCTGACGATGTCGCCGTACAGGTTCGGCAAGACCAAGACGTCGAAATTGGCAGGATTGAGCACCAGGCCCATGCAGCAGGCGTCGACGATGCGGTCTTCGAACTCGATGCGGCCTTCGTATTCGGCCGCAACTTTGCGTGCCTCTTGCAAGAACAGGCCGTCCGAGTATTTAAGTATGTTCGCCTTATGGACCGCCGTCACTTTCTTGCGGTTGTTCTTGAGGGCGTATTCGAAGGCCCAGCGCACGATGCGCTGCGTGCCCATGATGGAGATGGGCTTGAGGGAGATGCCCGAGTCGGGGCGGATCACACCTGCACCCGATGTCTTGCAGAACTCGATGAGCTCGGCTGCCTCGGCGCTGCCCTCTTCGAACTCGATGCCGGCGTAAAGGTCCTCGGTGTTTTCGCGGACGAGGATCAGGTCCACGTTGTCATAGCGTGCGCCCGTGCCTGCAAGGGAAAACGCAGGACGGAGGTTGGTGTAGAGGTCAAGCGCCTTACGCAAGGCAACGTTGACACTTCTGAAGCCGTTGCCGACCGGGGTCGTGACGGGGCCTTTGATGGCAACCTTGTTCTTCCTGATGGACTCGATGACGTAGTCCGGCAGGGGGGTTCCGTATTCATCCATCAGGTGGGCGCCCGCATCTGCGACCTCCCATTCGATATCGATGCCGGTAGCTTCCACTACCCGACACATCGCCGTAGTTATCTCTGGACCGATTCCGTCTCCCGGAATCAAGGTCACCGTGTGTTTTGCCATTTCGGCCTCCTTTTGCTTCAAATTTCCAATGGCTGTTGCACCCAAATGGGGACCCGTGCCCCCTTATGATGCATTTTGAATGATTTGGGCGGCACGGCGCTTGAGCGCACCTTTGCCGTTTTCGGCGTCGAAGCTCATCCTGCTTATCAGCTCTTGCTTGACCGTAGGGGCCAGCTTGCCGGTAGAGAACTCGACGACCGCAGAAAGCATATCCTGGAATTCCAGGTCGCCGTGGTAGCACTGGATGGCCTCATCGATCAGCGGCCAAAGCTTTTCCGACCTGTTCTCAGTGGTGGCACCCAGTTTGCAGATGAACCGCACGGCCGCAAGGCGCACCGGCCCGCTGTCTTCGTCAAACATTGCCGTCTCCGCACCTGCAACCGCCTTGTCGCATGCCCGGGAGTCCTGGTCGACCAGGAGGGTGAGCATGTCGAGGCACTCCCAACGGGTATGTGCCTCGGGACGGTTGAGCGCATCGATGATTGCGGCGATATGGGGCAGCAGCATCTCGGGATGCTCCCTTGCGATCATAGCCAGGCTCGTTGCGGATATCTGGCGCGTGAGGCGCGCGGGCCCGGCAAGGTGGTCGATCAAGTCATTCAAAGCCTTGGGATCCTTGATGGCCTTGTCAGCCAAGGACTGTATGTCCTGCGTTTTCTCACTCACGTAATCAACCTTCGCTTCCGTGTTCTCGGCATGCCGCATGCGCCCTTTATGACCATGAACTCTTTTATTAGAACTGATTGAGGAAAAGAGCATGCCTTTCCACCACTATTATACGATGCCGTAAAAAACATGCAGAGAAGACCCGCAGAATTAACACGACCGAAAAGCCCCTCAGGTATAATAGGGGATTAGGAAAGGGGGCCACTATGATTATCAGACAGGCATCGGAAGGCGAACTGGACCGCATACACCACATTGTGCAAAACACCATCCGCTCCGTTTATCCCAAGTACTACCATGAGGAAGCCGTCGAGTTCTTTCTCGGCTTCCATTCCTTGGAAGCCATCAAAAACGACATCGAGGACCGCCATGTATGGGTTATCGAGAAAGACGGAAGCCTGATCGGCACGGGAACCGTATTGGGAAACGGGATCTCCCGCATGTTCGTCGACCCCGACAGGCAACGTCAGGGCTTTGGGAGCAAGCTCCTTGAGGAGCTTGAACTTGTGGTATCCAAAGACCACGCAAGCGCACAGGTAGATGCCTCCCTTCCGGCATTCAACCTGTACCTGCGCCGTGGGTATCAGGTGTTGTCCGGCAATGAGCTCGATGTGGAAAACCAACGGGTGCTCTTCTACCTCTCGATGGAGAAGAAGTTTGGCTTCGCGCAAGGCGAATAAGGAGCCTCGGCCTTCAAACCCCCTTCGCCGACCCACGCTTCGAAGGGCGGCAGAGGGTCCGGGGCGAGGGCGGAAAAAGGTGCTCGCCCTCCTTCTTGGCGCGGCGGCAGTCGCCCTCTTCGTCGGCATAGGCATTGCGGCATCCAATGGGGAAGGCAATCCCGCCGCACCGCCTTCAGAGATTGCTGGCGATACCGCAACTTCGCGCGTGTCTTTCGTCGCCGTCGGCGACAACCTGCCTGAAGTCGAGATCGCTGCCTATGCCGACAGTTGTGCAGGCGAGGTCGGTGATGGGCTCTATGACTTCCGACCCGTATTCAGGCCTGTTAAGGAGGCGGTCCAAAGCGCCGACCTTGCGTATATCAATTTCGAGACCCATGCCGGAGGCGACGAGATCGGCCCGCGGGGCTACCCTTCCTTCAACACCATGGATGCCATGGTGGATGCCGTCTACGACACGGGGTTCGACCTCATAGCCTCAGCCACCAACCATTCCTACGATTGGGGGCCATCGGCCCTGCAGCACTCCGTTTCCCTTTGGCGTGGGAAGCCAGTGCTCTACACGGGCACCGCCAACAGCGAAGAAGAGGCGGCGGCAATCCATGTCTACGAAAAAAACGGCATCGTCTTTTCGCTGCTTAACTACACCTACGGGGTTAACGGCTATGATGAAAGCGATATCCCTGCGTACGCCATCAACTTCATGCATGAAGACCGCATCAGGCGTGATGTTGCGCAAGCGCGACATATAAGCGATGTCGTGATGGTTTCCATGCATTGGGGAACAGAGAACCTGATGGAAGTCGATGCGACACAGGGGATCTATGCCCAATTGCTCGCCGACGCCGGGGCGGACGTGGTTTTAGGATCCCACCCCCATGTGATAGGCCCGATGGAATGGAGGCAGGGGAAGGACGGCCATCGGACGCTTGTCGCCTATTCCCTCGGGAACTTCATCAGCAACCATGAGGCCCCTTTGTACACCAACGAGCTTGAAGGTATGCTGCAGTGTGATTTTGTAAAAACCGCCGAGGGCGTACGTATTGAAAACGTGGCCTGGGTCCCCTTGGTAAACCATACCGAGCCAGGCAACTACGCCGTGTATATGCTCAGGGACTACACGCCTGAACTGGCAGCACGTCATGTCAAGATATCCTTGGTAGAAAATGTCATCGGCCTTATGAAATCCAAGACAGCCGAGGTCATTGGCACGAACTTTGAGATAGACGTCTAGCCTTTCGGTTTCTTCCTGGGGTTTTCGCCCTTGAAATCGGAAAGATCGAGCTCGAGCTCTGAGCAAAGCTTCACGAATTCTTCGGCCGGGATCTTCCTCTTCCCTGCGAGGGATCGCCTGAGAAGCTCGTCGTCGACGCCGATACGGCGCGCCAATTCTGCCTTGGTGATACCCCTGCGGACAACTCTTTCTGCAATGATTTTATATACGAACATGTATGCCTCATTTTCTACATTTTGTAGATTTCTATATTAGTATATCTACAATCTCTAGTCACGCAACGGGCAATACTTCGCACTATTCTGCTTTATTTCACCATTATTCAATAATTCTCTTCATTTCATAGACTTTTCATTAAGTTTTATGTATATTGCTCCTACATATCATAGGAGTTTGCATGGAAACACGCGCGTATGTCATATCTCGCATAAAGGAACTTCGAAAAGAGAAGCTTGGCATTTCTGCAGAGGAGCTCGGCTCGATGTTGAAACCAAGCCTCGGCGGCAAAGCCATCAGTTCTTGGGAAACGGGGCGCACGGGGCCGAGCTTTGACCGGCTGGCGCAACTGTCCGTGATCTTCGAGGTGCCGATCGGCACCTTCTTTCCAAAGGAGTTCTCGGAGATCGGGGTAACCGCAGACGAGAATCCCTACACCGACGTGGCCTTATATGGATCGATAGCCGCTGGCAGGCCGCTTGCCATGATCCCCGTTGAAAACACCTTGCCGCTGCCAAAGGAGCTTCATAAGAAGTACCCGCAAGGCTTCCTGCTCCGTGTAGAGGGCGAATCCATGAACAAGGTGCTTCCGAATGGCTCGTACGCCCTCATAGACCCCGAGCAGAAGACACCGGTGAACAATGCCGCCTACGCCTTCTGTGTCAACCAGGAAGACGCCACGATCAAGCGCATCAAAAAGCTCGCTCATGGCTACGAGCTCCTACCCGATTCGAACGACCCCACCCTCAAGCCAACCGTCTTCGACTTCAACGACACTGATCCCCAAGAGATCATCATCATAGGGCGGGTAGTCTGGATGATGCTCCCCTTCGACTGGGAGATCTGACCCTTGGTTTTGGGACGGGGGGGCAGCTGCTCGCGCAATAAGGGAGCTTATCCTCCTTGATACGTTCCGGACACTTGATGCATTGCTTCGACCAAACAGGCAGCCATGTCATATGCAGGTCGGGCCAGACACCATCAGGCCGGTCGATACCCTCGCCGCCGCCCAGGGTGCGCTTGGGGAAGGGTTAGACACCGTCCGAACTCTTCGGGAGCTGAAGGGCGGTGAGCTTCCCTCAGCCCCCTTCTCCTACGCAGGCCATAGGGGGCAGCGGCGCTCGGCAAAATGGAGGCCGGCCCCCTTAGGCCATCTTCTGTTTATACGACTCCCCCCAAGCAAACATGGAATCCAGAACAGGCCCTAAGCTGTGTCCCAGTTCGGTCAGAGTGTATTCAACGCGCGGAGGGACCTCGGCATAAACCGTGCGAGCAACCAACCCCTTCGCCTCCATGTCTCTCAGGTTTGAGGTAAGTACTTTTTGGGAAATGCTGCCGATTGAACGCTTGAGCTCCCCGAACCGTTTCGTCCCTTCACGCAGGTCGCGCAAAATGAGTACGGCCCAACGGCTCGAGATCAACAGAAGCGTCGTTTCGACGGGACAGGCCGGCGAAATGCCAGTGTCTTTCTCATTCATATATTACACTTCTCCTGTTCATCAACAATAGTATCAATATAGTAACTACAGCACATTATTGTGCCTAGTTTACATCGGTTCCTGTGATGATTATCGTATTCCTCGTAAGCCAAGTCAATACTATGTCAATACAACAAGGAGGTCGCTCATGAACGAAGTAGTAAAGTTTTTACAGGAAAACCCGGTGCAGTTTTTGGCTACTATCGGCAGAGACGGGAAAGCGAAGTGCCGTCCTTTCATGTTCTGCCTTGAGCAGGATGGCAAGCTATGGTTTTGCACCAACAACCAAAAGGACGTCTATAAAGACATGCAGGAAAACCCCTACGTCCAGGTTTCCGTCTCAAGCCCCGAATACGCTTGGCTTCGCCTAGACGGCAAGGCTGTCTTCGAGAACAATATGTCCGTAAAGGAAGGCTGTCTGCAAAACCCAATCGTCAAGGGCCAATATGAGACCGCAGACAACCCGATCTTCGAGGTTTTCTACCTTGATGGCGCGCATGCCGTTGTCGCCGATTTCTCGGGCAATCCACCTAAGGAATATTCGCTGTAAGGTCATTCCTCCTTGATTGCAGGGCACTCTCTCTTAGGCTTTTATAGGGTGCCCTGCGACCGTGAACAAGGAAGCAAAGATATGAACCAGCCAGAAAGACTCAGACTTCTTATCGACTCGCTGATTGCAGAGCGCGAGCTCGCCGTTGACGGCTCAATCGCCACAACCCTCGATGAGAGCAAGTCCCTCTTCCGTGCGTTGGCCAACACCAGGCCCCCTATGCCGGCGGCAGATGGGCTTCTTGCCCTTCAAGACGATTACCTCAAGGCAGAGATAGCCGATGCAGGCATCACCGAATTAAGCGATTATCTAAGATACGACAATACCTTTGAAGAAAAACCTCATCTGAAAAATGTTAGGGCCTACTAGAATTTTCTCAACGACCGAGAAAGATAGTTTGCTGCTGCTTGAGTTGGGTGTCGGATATAACACTCCGGTAATAATTCGCTATCCCTTCGAGCAGCTTGCCCAGTTTAAAAAGAACACAACCCTCGTCAGGGTCAACCTCAACGAAGCCTCAGTGCCGCAAAGCCTCGAGCAGAGATCGGTGACCTTGGAGTCTGATCTAGGAAAGGCCCTCGAAGATGTCCGAAAAATCTCCCTACCCGACACCAAATAGCGTTTCAGAATGCTTGGATATCCTAAGGGATATCCGCGATGTTGCGCTTGCGACGGTCGGCTTGGATAAAAACCCTCAGGTCAGGCTCATCGACATCATGCTGCATGAGGCAGGAAGGCTCTACTTCTTCATTCCTCGCGGGAAAGCGATCCACGCAGAGGTGGCGGCGAGATATCCGTCGACGTTCCGAAGCTCAAGGGCATCACATTCCAGACCGCGGTGATCGACCGCTACCGGCGCCGGGAGGGCTCCGTCGAGGAGGCCATGGTCGAGATGTACCTTGCTGGCATCTCCACCAGGCGAATCGAGGACGTAAGCGAGATGCTGTGGGGCGAGCCGGCATCGGCAGGCACGGTGCCGGACCTGAACAAGAAGGCCTATGCCAAGATAGAGGAGTGGCGCTCGAGGCCGCTGTCGGGCCTCTACCCCTACGTCTACCTCGGCGGGATATACCTGAAGCGCTCCTGGGGCGGCGAGTGCGAGAACGTGGCCACCCTCGTCGCCATCGACGTGACCGCCGACGGGCACCGCGAGATCATCGGCTGCGCAGAGGGGATGACCGAGTCAAAGGACTCCTGGAAGGAGTTCCTGTCCTGGCTGAGAGGCCGGGGGCTCACCGGCATCGGGCTCGTCGTCGGGGACAGGCATTCCGGCATGCTCGGCGCGCTCGAGGAGGTCTTCCCGAAGGCGAGATGCCAGCGCTGCTCGGTGCACTTCTACCGCAACGTGTTCTCGAAGGCGCCTCCGAAGAAGCGGGCTTACGTGGCGAAGATGCTGAAGGCGATCCACGCCCAGGAGAGCAAGGAGGCCGCCGTCGCGAAGGCGGGAGCTGTGGCCGGATCCCTTAAGGCGATGAGGCTCGATGCGGCCGCGAAGGTCGTAGAGGACGGCCACCTAGAGACGCTGGCCTACATGTCGTTTCCGCTGCAGCACTGGAGCCGCATCAAGGCGAACAATGCGCTCGAACGGCTGAACAGGGAGATCAGGAGGCGGACGAAGGTCGTCGGCACATTCCCCGACGGGGAGTCCGCCCTCATGCTCGTCACGGCGCGGTGCAAGTATGTCGCCGGGAGCAGCTGGGGCTCAAGAAGGTACCTGGATGTGTCACTGTTGGAACAGGAGGAGTTCAAGGTTGCAAGCTAGCTCCCGATAGGGTTACGGCCTTGTTCGAATTTGCGAAAGAACCTTGACGGTACCTTTGAAAGCATGCCCCAGCGACGCGATAACTGTAGAAACCATATGCTCTGCCGATCTGGTAGGGAAACCCTAAACAAGTCGGACTGATAAGAATCAAATCCTCCCCCAAGACGCATCAGAAAGTCCATGCTCGTAGAGGATATTAAAGACTCCCGTGCGAAAGCGGCAGTGTCCCTACGGGTACTGCGGACACTAATTATTCTGTATTATGCATGAGAAGCGTAACGCATGAGCGCTTGAAAAGCGCGAACAGAGAAGCGGTACCCGTAGGGGCACTGCCGCTTCCGCCCGTAGATAAAAATATCCTCTATGAGCACGACGTCCTATCCTCCCACGGACTACACCGCAGTACTTTCGGCGATGGCAGGCTTAACTACCGAGTTCGGAATGGAATCGGGTGATCCCTGCCTCCATGGTCGCGCTCATAGAGGATATTCCTCTATGAAAACCTCTTGAGTTTTCAAAACGTGCAAAGGGGTCGGACCCTTTTGCACGGGGTCGCGCACCCTGCAGGTTACATAGCGTTCATTTCATCACGAATTTGCGGAAGATTACAATATTAAGATAAAGAGCTCGACCAATTAGTACTGCTCGTCTAAACACATTGCTGTGCGTACAACTGCAGCCTATCAACCTCGTAGTCTACAAGGGGTCTTACCAAAAAGAGAACTCATCTTAGGAGCGGCTTCCCACTTAGATGCTTTCAGCGGTTATCCGTTCCGAACGTAGCTACGCAGCGGTGCTGTTGGTCAACAACTGCTACACCAGAGGTTCGTCCATCCCGGTCCTCTCGTACTAGGGACAGCTTCCTTCAATTCTCTTACGCCCGCGGAGGATAGGGACCGAACTGTCTCACGACGTTCTGAACCCAGCTCGCGTACCGCTTTAAATGGCGAACAGCCATACCCTTGGGACCAACTTCAGCCCCAGGATGCGATGAGCCGACATCGAGGTGCCAAACCTTGCCGTCGATGTGGACTCTTGGGCAAGATCAGCCTGTTATCCCCGGAGTACCTTTTATCCGTTGAGCGACGGCCATTCCACTCTGAGCCGCCGGATCACTAGAACCGAGTTTCCTCTCTGCTCGACTTGTAGGTCTCGCAGTCAAGCCTGCTTATACTCTTATACTCTACGAATGATTGCCAACCATTCTGAGCAGACCTTACGTACGCCTCCGTTACATTTTAGGAGGCGACCGCCCCAGTCAAACTACCCGCCAGACACGGTCCACACGCCGGATAACGGTCGCATGTTAGATTGCCAATACGATGAGGGTGGTATTCCAAGGGTGACTCCACAAGAACTGGCGTCCCTGCTTCAAAGTCTCCCACCTATCCTCTACACACCGAACCAACAATCAATGTCAAGCTGTAGTAAAGGTTCACGGGGTCTTTCCGTCCTTCCGTGGGTAATTCGCATCTTCACGAATAATACAATTTCACCGGGTCTATGGTTGAGACAGCGCCCAAATCGTTACGCCATTCGTGCAGGTCGGAACTTACCCGACAAGGAATTTCGCTACCTTAGGACCGTTATAGTTACGGCCGCCGTTTACTGGGGCTTAATTTCAGAGCTTCGCCTTGCGGCTAACCCATCCACGTAACCTTCCAGCACCGGGCAGGCGTCAGACCCTATACGTCGTCTTACGACTTAGCAGAGTCCTGTGTTTTTGATAAACAGTCGCTTGGGCCGTTTCACTGCGACCCCCTCTAGCTCAAGGAGCAAGTCCTGTCAC
>JAVBQH010000133.1:0-11303 GCA_031549175.1 Raoultibacter sp. | reverse complement strand
CTACCTGCTGGTAACAAAAAACAAGATACCCAGCTACCTGGGATCCTCCTTCGCATTCATAACACCCATCGCCGTGGTCGGGGCATCCCAAGGCATCGAGTCTGCTCTGGGCGGCATCGTGGTCGCCGGTGTCGTATACGTCGTTGTGGCGGGAGTCATCAAGGTCGCTGGCACACGATGGATAAACTATATCCTGCCGACGCCGGTCGTTGCCTCGGTCATCATCGTGATCGGCCTAGGCTTGTCGGCGACCGCGGTCAAGATGGCCTTCTATAACGGCGGCTATGAGACAGGCGGTCCATTCGTTATGGAAGGCTTCGTCATAGCCCTTGTCACCATGGTCGTGGCAATCGTATTCTCTACCTGGTTCAAAGGTTTTTGGTCAACCATCCCTGTCCTTATCGGCATCGTGGCCGGCTATCTCATCGCCGTCGCCGTCGGACTGGTTGACTTCCAGCCTGTTGTCGATGCTCCTTGGTTGGGCTTGCCGACGCTTCGGCACCCCACCTTCAACATTGGCGCCATCCTGCTGATCGCCCCCGTTGCCCTTGTGGTGATAATCGAGCATATCGGACATCTCCTGGTTGTCGGGGAAGTGGTGGGGAAGGACTACACAAAAATGCTCCCCCAGTCCCTCCTTGGCGACGGCCTCGCAACCGTTTCCGCCGGCCTGCTCGGAGGAACCCCGGCTACAACCTATGCTGAAAACATCGGCGTCATGAGCGCCACACGGGTCTATGCCACACAGGTGTTTTGGTATGCGGGTGCAATAGCATTCCTTGTCGGGGGCTTCTGTCCGAAAGTCGAGGCCCTTATCAATTCGATACCGGTCTGCGTCATGGGCGGCGTGTCGCTCCTCTTGTTTGGCCTGATCGCTTCAAATGGTCTACGCATGATGGTCAGCTCGAAGATCGATTTTTCTAAAGCGCGCAACCTGATGCTCGTGTCTGCGATCCTGGTCGTCGGGGTCGGTATGGAGTGCGCCGGGATAAAAATCCCCATCGACACCCCTGCAGGACTCTACGAGATCCCCGGCATGGCATCAAGCGCCATCCTCGGAATCGTGCTTAACCTTGTACTGCCGAGGAAGACCGCACAAGATTCAACCTATCCCGCAGGCAAGCTCGAGGAAATCCCCCCTGACGGCTCTGATAAAGAGGAGCTGAAGACAAGCCAAGCCGGCTAAACATTGCATATACCCACTACAGCCGGCTTTGCTTATAGAAGGTAGTACACACCATAGACGCAGCCAAGCTACCGCCGGAAGGGCCCCATACAGGGCCCTTCCGGATCTTCAAAGGGCCGCCCCTTACATGCTTCATACGTTCGATGTTGACCTTAGAGTTACTCTAATGTAATATATCTTTAATTAGAGTTACTCTAAGGGTGCTGTTTTATCAAACCCCTGGCTTTCATTGCTTGTATAATCGCCAGCCAAGATGAACAAAGGGTGTCCACCGTGATATCAAAAGGAGTTGAGTCGTCCATGTATGTTGACGAGAACTTTGATACGCAAAGCCCGCAGACGCCGCAATACAGCATTCGCGAAGTCTCGGACATTACCGGAATATCCGCATTTACGCTCCGGTATTATGACAAATGCGGCTTCTTCCCGAATCTCTATAGGGACAAAAACAAGGTACGTGTGTTTTCGGACAATGATATAGCCTGGCTGAGGCTGACCGACGCCTTGAGGAAGTCCGGTTTGTCAATCGAGGGTATAAAGTACTTCGTCAGGTTGAGCTTTGAGGGGCCCGGCGCCGTTGCCGAACAACACCGGATCCTGCAAGCCCAAGAAACCGTCCTCGAGTATCAGCTTGCGGAAATAAAAGAGAGCCTGAAGGTGCTGGCGAAGGAAAAGCGTTTAAGGAATCCTCATGGGAATGAGCAAGGTGAAAAACCTCTGTGTTAGGCTATAAAAAGCGCAAAAGCAACGACCCTATTATCATTAAAAGGTAAAACGGGGGCTTAGAACGGCTCTCAGGGCTTCGTTTATATATTACCAGTTCAGAAGCTCATTTTCTAGATTCTAAGGAACTATATGGATAACGGACAAAAAGACCCTCAAAAAGGACCCCAGACGATCCTCCTTGGTGCCGCCGAGGCACAAGAGGTCAAATCAATTCGGAACTTTCTCATTATCGCGTTGGTGTTTTGTATCTGCTCGGTCATCATCGCTGGAATCCCTTTCAGCATTGCAGGAATGGTATGCGCGATCATCGCCTTGCGGAAAACGCTCAAGTTGTCCAAGCGAAAGGGCAACATAGCCCAAGTTGCACAACGCTTCAAGATATTCAGCATCGTGGTAATAGTTGCGTGTGCTGTAACATTGGTACTCAGCGTTGTGACGGCCGTGGTATTGTATCCGCTTGTTATGGAGGCAGTCCAATCAGGCGAGTATTCGAAGCTGGTTCCATCAGGTACCGATTCCAGTGGAGGCAGCTCGACCTGGGGTTAAACTCCTCTATCTCACTAAATATAATATTGATAATATATCTTATGTAAAGTTAATAAAGAAACCGCACACGAGTGTCTGACCCCACCCTGCACGGTCGCTGACGTCTTGGGCCATTAACCCACTGCCAAACTTGGAATAATGTACTCCATCAACCGAAAACTGGAGTTCTTCCACGTTGCAGCTGCGCGAACCACGTATCATAACCCCTTACCTTTGTACCGGCATTGGCCGAATCGACCATGTGAGGGGTTCCTATGAGTGAAGAGAAGACCATCGTTGCAAAACCCTATATAGCCGACCCGAGTGCGCTTGGCCTATTCGGTTTGGCAATAATCACCCTGGTGGCATGTACCCAGAAGTTTGGTATAACGAGCGGCGTAACGGGGGTCATGAGCTGGGCCATCTTTCTCGGTGGCTGCATGCAGCTTATCGCCGGGATAATAGATTTCAAGAAGAACAACGTTTTCGGCGGGACGGCCTTCGTCGCCTACGGCTTCTTTTGGATCGCCATGTCCTTTTCCTGGGCGGTCAGCAACGGGTTCTTCGGGCCGGGGCCTGCTGCCGCATTCGACGTTCACCAAACCGGCGTCGCCTTCGTGGCCTACCTCATCCTGACCATTTTTATGACCATAGGCGCATTGCGCACGAACAAGGTTCTGTTCTTCATATTCCTTTTCATCGACTTCCTGTTTCTCAGCTTGAGCTTGAGCACATTCGGAATTGCCACCGAGATCGCCCATACGATGGCCGCCGCCAGTGAACTGGTCATCTCCCTGCTCAGCTTCTATGCTGCCGGTGCAAATGTGCTCAACCAGCATTTTGGCGAGAGCTTCCTCCCCCTTTGAAAGGCGTTTTGGGTTAAAAGCAAGTAATCCTATGTAATATTCCTGTTGAAGCCTCTATTGGAGAATTATATAGAACCTGAACTGCACGGATAACCTGCTTCTTGGTGCATTAACGGGCCCCGCATCTTCTTGCTGGGCCTGTTTTATGTATAGACCCCCTTAATAGGCCTATACTGTTTGACTTTGCTTAGAGTTACTCTAACTTCAAAAAATCCCCTGCTTCGTCTACTATGGGATTAACCAAGCACGGGGCATCCTTTTAAGGAGGGCAGTTCCATGATAGAGCTTCCAGAAAGCGAGAACCTCAGCCAACAGATTGCCGGGGCCTTCCTGAACAAAGAAGTCGTTTCGGTGGAGGCAGCGCATTCGCCGCACGGTTTTGCGTTCTACAGCCACCCGGCACAAGAGTACCCGCGCCTTCTCATAGGGTCCGAGCTTGTATCCTGCGTTCCTGCAGGCGGCCAGCTTGACCTATGTTTCGGGCCGCATCATCTTGTATTCAACGACGGCGTCAATGTGAGGTATCTGGCTGCGGATGCAATTCCTCCTGAAAAGCACCAGTTTTGCCTTCGATTTGCTGATGAAACGGGTTTTTACTGCACGGTTTCGATGTATGCAGGCTTCATGCTCTACGAGAACGGGGTCACCGACAACCACTACTATGTTGTAGGGAAAGAGAAACCCTCTCCCCTTTCGCCGGCCTTTGACCCGGGCTATTTCGATTCGTTTTTGAGTGATGCGGGGAAAAAGATGAGTCTCAAAGCCTTCCTCGCCACCGAGCAGAGGATCCCCGGTCTTGGAAACGGCGTTTTACAGGATATTCTGTTCAACGCAAGGATGCATCCGCAAAAGAAGCTCGAAGGTCTTTCCCGCGAAGAAATAGGCGACCTCTTCACCTCGGTAAAAGAGACCCTTATTGAAATGGCTGCCCAAGGTGGCAGGAATACTGAAAAGGATCTGTTCGGCAATCCGGGCGGTTATCGGACAATCCTGTCGAACAAGACCAAGGACGATCCCTGCCCACGGTGCGGGGAGGGCATTGTAAAAAAGAGCTACCTGGGCGGCAGTGTCTATTACTGCCCCTCCTGCCAAGGGCTTTGAGCGTCAGATTTCTCCTTGACGCCTCGTGATTGCAAATAAGCTGGTATAATCGCAACCAATGTGAGGTGCATCATTATCAACGCCCTGTTCGCATAAGCAGGGACACGCACTGCCGGGTTAGTTGCAGGATGGCTGAGAAACTGCTGACTCTGTATGCAGTATGCAGACCATAGCTTTTTTGCTGTACGTATACTTCAGTACAAGCAAGTGGGCTGTCCACCGGATGGCAAACTGCTAACCCTGAACCAGCAAGGAGGAAGCTATGCAATGCCCAAACTGCCACAACGAGGTCCAACAAGGCCAAGCAGCCTGTCCCGCCTGCGGGGCACAGGTCGGCGACAATACCCCCCAGGAAGGCGTCCCGAACCAGGAAGCCACAGCTGGGCTTAGCACGCCATCGAAAAGCGACGCGCCGGCTCCTCCACCAAGCTTCGCCCAGCAAGACCAAACGCCTGAGGCAATACAGCCTCCTGTGGCTGGCGGCGCGGCAGTTGTTGAACCCACCGTTGCGGCTGCCTCCTCTGGTGCGACGCAAGACCAGACTCCCGGTTCAACACCCGCCCTTGACTTTCCACCACCTGCGGATACCTCGAGCCAGCCCTTAGGCGACTTTCCTCCCCCTCCCCCTTCTGCCTCAACGCCGGGTCAGGAAGGCTTCGGCGGCACAGCTCCTGTGAGCCCGTATGCTGCTGCTCCGGGCGTTGTTCCGGGGACAACGGAAGGTGGTGGAGCAACCCCTCCGATTGCACCTCCTGCAGGAGTTGCCCAGGAGCCCGCTTTGCCGAAAAAGAAGAAGAAAGGTCTTCTTATCGGGATAGCCGCCGTGGTCGTCGTCGTCATAATAGGTGTGGGCGCATACTTCGGAATCACCGAGATGAATCGTTCGAACCTCTACAACGAGGCCACCACCCTTATGCAAAACGGCAGCTATGAGGCCGCCAAGACAAAGTTCTCCGAGTTGGAGGACTACAAAGACTCGGCGGATCAGGTATCGAAGTGCGACAAGTACATCGCCTACAACAAGGCAGACGAGCTTTTCAAGGCAGGCAGCTATTACGATGCGTACAAGGCCTTCAACACGCTCGGCACCTTCAACGACTCGACAACGCGGGCCAAAGCCTGCATTCAACCGGTACCGGGGACTGGCGAGATATACAGGAACGAGGCCTTCGCCGCGCAGACCTGCCCCGTCACCATCAACTCCCCTGCAAGCAACACGCCTTGCTATATGAAGGTGTACTCGGGCGACACGCTCGTCTCGACGCTCGTCATCAACCCGGGCACCAGCATGACCCTGAGCCTTCCGGTGGGATCATACCAGGTGAAGTCCGCCTACGGCTCCAACTGGTATGGCGAGAAGGACATGTTCGGCGATTCGGGCACCTATAAGATCATGGTGTTCAACGATGCCGGGGGCGACGTGATGCAACTTGAGCCCAACTACACCTACACCCTTGACCTGAAGGTCTCGACATCAGGCAACGTAGGCTCGAAGAGCACCAACCGTTCGACCTTCTAGGCCTTAAGGCATCTCAAATGTCTCCCAAGAGTTTCCGACCCGGAGCATCAGGCTCCGGGTCTTTTTTCGTAGTCTTGGAAGATGGACCCTGCACGTTGTCCGCCCTCCCCTCTGCCAAGGGATTGACCGGCCAAAGGATGCGGGGAACAGAAGTCAGTCGTCAGGAAGCAGTTTCTTGAGCCGGGTGCGCCGCAGCAGGAGCACCACTGCGACCCCGCACACTATGCCCAAGACCATCCCTGCCAGCACGTCGCTGGGATAATGGACCTCCAGATATATCCTCGAGAAAGATATCAGGATAGCGACGACAAGGCCGGCCGCCTTGTAAGGCTTTGCGACCGGCATGAAAAGCAGCACCGTTGCGGCAGCAAAAGACGAGGCTGCATGGCCAGAGGGAAAAGAAGACGTGCTCGGAGGGTTGATCAGCAGGGTGATCGTAGGGTCGTCGACGAAAGGACGGGGCCGGTCAATGAGCGGCTTCAATACCAGGTTACCAATAATGGCCGACAGGCCGACTGCCACCAAAATACAGATCCCATAAAAACGAAGCCTCTTGTTGAACAGGAGGACTGTCCCGGTGACGACCCATATGAGACCCCAGTTCCCCAAGTAAGTGAAGAACACCATGACCGCATCGAGGAAGGGTGAGCTGAGGTACGTGTGGATCCACGTGAGGATTTCCTGGTCGATTCCTGTCATATTCTATACGTTGATGTCGTTTACCCGGATGATCTCTTCGAGGCGTTGTTCCAGCTTTATTATGTCGCCCGCGTATTCGTTTCTTTCAAGGCGCCGATACACCAAGGCCTTTACCAGGCTTATAGCCCGCATGAAATCCTTATCGAAGGATTTCGCAAGCTCGATTTCCTCGGTTCGGTCTATCATGCACCAGACCAGATACTCGAACGTTTTGTCATCGTCGAAGACCGGGATTGAATAGAGCTCATAAGCCCTCGGCTCATCTGCGATGACGGTCTCTATGATCTTGTTGAGCGGCTTGCCTGCTTTGATGGTCTGCTCGATCAGCGGCTCGGCCCCAAGATGGTCTTGAAGCTCGTCGTCTGAAATGCCCATATAATCAAGGAAGAAATTGCTTGCAAAGATAGGCTTGGAATTTTTATCGAACAGGACGTATCCGCAGGGGGTGTTGTCGAAGATCGCCTGCAGCACGCTTGACTCGTCGATCTCCGATCGGTAGTGCAGCTGTTTTTGCACCTCTTCGAGGTCTTCTGTGCTGACAGACCCTTGTGCCAAGAAACGCTCATGGACCTGGCCTTCTGCCGCCTCTTTGCCCAGGGGGTTTTCCGACCCGTTCAGATTTAGGCGGGAGAAGGCAAGGACGATCTCTTGGTCAAGCTGCGATCCGGCTACCCTGTGTATTTCGGCAATCGCCTCTTCGTGGGTAAGGGCGCCGCGGTAGGGGCGGTCGGTCGTCATGGCATCATAGGTGTCCGCAACAGCGAGGATTTTCGCACCGAGAGACAGCTCGTCGCCTGCAATGCCGTCGGGGTAGCCCATCCCATCCACCCGTTCATGATGGTGGCGCACATGGTGGCGGATGGACGCAAATTGGGAAAGTCCGTCGAGCATCTCGTCACCAGTACTCGGATGTCCCATTATGATCGCGTATTCGCTCTCGTCCAACTTGCTCGGTTTATTGATGATCTCATAGGGGACTTCGACTTTCCCGATATCATGGAGCAAGCCGGCGATGCTGATCTCTTGGATGAGCTTCTCATCAAGGCCCATGTTGGCGGCGATCATCGATGCATAGTTATGCACGTTGCGGGAATGCCTTGCGGTGTATCTGTCCTTTGATTCCAATAGTTCGACGAGAGCCTCCAGGATCTTGTTGAGGGACTCTTGGCGCTTGGCGCGCGCACCCATCACCGCTGTCCGGTCAACCATGACCTCCATGATGTACGAGTGCTCGCTCGAGCCGTTGAGCTCAAGCGGAATTGCGTAGTCGTCCAGGTAGCGAAAGCGCCCATCCGGGAAGATGTCTTTCCTATTGACGAGCTCGGGCTTGCCTGAGACAAGGGCCTCCCGCACGGCGCAGGTATTGCAGGGAATGCCTTTGTTGGAGATGTTGTAGCAGCGCTCGCCAAGGGTCGATTCTTTGTCAAGGCCCCGAAGGCGCATGAAGCTCTCGTTGAGGAAGTGGATGCGGTATTCCTCGTCAAGGATGATATACGCGATAGGAGTGTTGTGGATCAATGCCTCGATAATTCTATCTTTGGAAAGAACATCCATGTCGATTTCCATGACCTTCCCCTCCATCCCTATGATGGACATATTCTATACCTTTTCATGATGAAATAGAGGGAGAGGCGATATTACACAAGAATGCTAGCACTTATCTTCCGCAAGGCGGCAGGCAGGGAAAACCGCCTGATGCTAAGCGGAAGCATGCCTTATCCAAGGGGCACGAGGCTTTCCTCGTACATACGGACTAACGCGCCCGACACCTTCCTGAGGCTGACAGGCTTAAGGCTGTCCTTATGGACGAAGCAATGGGTCGTTTTTCCTGAGCAGCAAGGCCTCTCTCCGATATCGCCCTTGCGATAGACCTCGTAGTGGAAGGTCACACGCACGCTGGTCATCTGGCAGACGTTGACGCGCACGATTGCCGTGTCCCCATAGGTCAAGGGCTCGCCGTAATCGCATTCGGCGTGGAGCACGGGACAGGCATAACCCATTTCCTCATACCGCACATACGGATGGCCCCTCTCCTCGAGGAATTTGGTGCGGGCTATCTCGAACCAAACAAGGTAGTTGGCATGGTACACGATCCCCATTTTGTCGGTCTCCGCATAGCGGACCTCGACCTCGACTTCCGTGGACACGAGACGACCTCCCTCACTTACTGGACCTCAGGCCCGATCATTCGAAACTCAAAGGCTCCTGACGGTTTCAAGGCATTTCCAATCGGATACAATGAGTACAGGTTATATCCTAGCGCATCTCCGGTTCTTTGCCTTGGGTGACTTTCAGGCAAGGGCCCGGCAAACCGGCATGCAGGAACAGGTCGAGCTCGAAGGACGTGGATGTGAGAACAGGGTCATCATCGCCAAGACATGTGGGAGAGGGCGGTCCTCGCCGGGGACTCAGCCCGAAGCTCGCATTGCAGCTTGCCGCCCCCCATACCTGGCCCGCGGCGGTCTTGCCTGTGATGTTTGGAACAGCAATAGCCATCGAGCGGGTGCATTTCGTATCCGTGACGCTTGTCCTGGCACTGCTTGCTATCTGCGTGTTGATGCAGGCCGCCGTCAACACCTTGAACGACTATTACGACTTCGTCAAAGGGGCGGACAGCATCGACAACCAGCCAGACCCCACTGATGCCGTGCTTGTATACAACAACGTCGACCCCCGGTCCGCGCTGCGCCTTGCGATTGGCTTCCTCGCCTTCGGCCTGGCGCTCGGCGCCTATGTGGTGTACTGCGCCGGATGGGTTCCGCTGGTCATCGGGCTTGTCGGTGCCGGGATCATCGTCTTGTACTCGGCAGGTTCAAGCCCCCTCTCCTATCTGCCGATCGGCGAGTATGTCAGCGGGTTGGCGATGGGAGGGCTCATTCCCCTTGCCTGCTATCAGGCTTTGACAAGCAGCCTTGACCTGTTGGTCCTCGTGCTCGCAATCCCCCTCATGTGCGGGATCGGCCTTATCATGTTCACCAACAACACCTGCGACATCGAGAAGGATCAACAAGCGGGCAGGAAGACCCAGGCGGTTATCTTGGGGAGGAAGCGGGCGGTGAAGGCCTACCACGTCGTCCTCTATCTATGGGTCTTGGCGGTCATTGTGCTTGTAGCGGTGTTTTATCCCATGGGCCTGCTTGTCATACCCTTCATGCTGCTGATCCTCTATCCAGGCTTCAAGGCGATGCTCGCCTGTCCGCTTACCCTTGAGACGCGGGGACAGGCGATGCCCCTGTGCCTTAACCTCAACATCCCGCTCGCCGTCTTCTACGTCAGCGCAATTTTGCTCGATGGCGTAGCGGTGCTGCTTGTCTAACAGGGCTTGAGCGCCCGATTGTTGCGCAGAGGCATTTCACGGGGCTCAATCTGCCTGAAGCTTCTTGCATGGGATCTGTCTATCTCCACATGATCTGCCTGACATCCTTAAGGGAACCCAGGTCGGCTTTGCCTATGAGCTCGGCGGCCGTGACCGGCTCGGAGTTTTCGGTGATCCCTGAAAGTCCTGCCAGGTGCCCTATGAGGTGTTCAGGCCGGGGGAACCGTGCCTTCAAAGCCTCGAAGCCGGCATCTTTCTGCCTCTTGGAAAGGCGGCGGCCTCCCTTGTCGACAAGCAGCGGGAAATGCGCATAGCCAGGCACCGGCAACCCGAGGAGTTCTTGCAGGTAGATCTGCTGCGGGGTCGACTCAAGCAGGTCTACGCCCCTGACGACGGTGTTGACGGACTGCTCGGCGTCATCAATCACCACGGCAAGCTGATAGGCACAGGTGCCGTCTTTACGCTGGACTACGAAGTCGCCCGTCTTTGAGGCGAGGTTCAGGCTGCAGCCTCCTTGGAATGCATCTTCGAAGCCCATTACCTTGTCCGGAACACAAAGCCGCAAGGCCGACATGCGCCTCTCCTCCTCCGGCCTTTGGCCCTTGGCGCCTTTGCAAGTCCCAGGATAACGGCCGGCGTCCCCCGGATGAGGAGCGGAGGCGGCATGCAGGTCGGCACGGGTGCAGTAACAGGGGTACACGAGGCCTTTCTCGCTAAGCCGCTCCAGTGCATCCCGGTAGGCCTCGGCCCGGGAGCTTTGGAACAGCGGCTTTGCATCCCATTCGAGTCCGAGGTATTCGAGGTCGGCCATGATTGCATCGATGTAGCATTGCTTTGACCTGTCGGGATCGAGGTCTTCGATCCGCAGGAGGAAGCTGCCTTTGCCTTGTCGGGCCACAAGCCAGGAAATGAGCGCGGCGAATATGTTTCCCGCATGCATCCTGCCCGTAGGGCTTGGTGCAAAGCGCCCGACCATCTGCGGCGCACGTGAGCCGTCTGCAAGGGTGCTCGTAGCATTCCTCATCGTGGGAGTTGCCCATATAGAAAAGGATTACTTCCTCTGGTCATCCACATGCTTCGTCTTCCCTGTCGAACGTTCGATGCTTCCCGGCTCGACCAGTTTGACCACTGAGGAAAGCAGGAGGGTCTGCTTCAGCTTGTCGGCAACGTTTCGCTTGAATGCCTCAAGTTCGGAATAGGAATCGGTAAATGCGGCCGGTTCGAGCTCGACCAGCACGGTCATACGGTCAAGGCCCTGGTCGCTGTCGACGACGATGCGGTAATGCGTGCTGACGCCTTCGATCCCGGCAAGCACGTCCTCGATCTGGCTGGGGAAGACATTGGTGCCGCGGATGATGAGCATGT
>JAVBQH010000106.1:0-26419 GCA_031549175.1 Raoultibacter sp. | reverse complement strand
AAAGGGGACTGTCCCCTTTTCTCGGCCTGGCGCCCCGCATGCACTGGCAAGGTAACGCCTCGGCAGCAATTGGGCGGGGCAACATCCAAAAGTCAATAGTATTTAAATCACCGCAACCGGCGGCCCTTGAGTGAAAGGAATCATATGGAAAACCAGAATATCTTTGACCGGGGAGTCGCGAAAGTCAAGAATGTCGTGTCGGAGGTGTCCATCGAGCAACGCGCCTTCCTCAAGTCGTTCGTGCGCCTTTGCCAAGACGGCTGGGACCAAGGCTGGCACGAAAGCAATGGCGGCAACCTGAGCTACCGCATGACCCTCGATGAAGTGGCCGCCTACCGCTCATACTTCAACGAGAACCCGGGCCCTTGGGTTCAACTCGGTATCCAGGCACAAGGCCTTCAAGGCGAACATTTCGCCGTCACGGGAACGGGAAGCCATTTCCGCACCTTGGCCAACGACCCATCGGGAAATATAGGCATCATCGAGATCAACCAGGCGGGGGACTCATGGCGCCTGGTATGGGGATTGAAGCATGGCGGCCGTCCGACCAGCGAGTTTCCAAGCCATTTTATGATCCATGCGGTGAGGAAGGCCGTATCCAACGGTGCCGACCGTGTCATCTACCATGCGCATCCGGCGCACGTCGCTGCGATGAGCCTGGTGATGGCGGCGGATTCGAAGCTGTATTCCCAGGCACTCTGGAAAAGCCTTTCCGAGTCCATCATGGTGATCCCCGAAGGCGTCGGGGTGTCTCCTTGGATGGTGCCGGGCAGCCAGGAGATTGCGCGGGAAACAGGAACGCTTATGGAGACGCATCGTGCGGTGGTGTGGCCGCACCACGGGGTATTTTGCGCGAGCCCCGATTTCGACCAGGCCTTCGGGGTCATGCATACCATCGAAAAGACCTCGGGCATCTTCCTGACGGCGAAGGCTGCTGAAGGTGGGGAAGGTTTTGCCCAGGTGATGACCGACGATGATGTCCGCGCTACCGCAAAGAGCTTCGGCGTCGTCATCAACGAGGCATACCTCGGCTAAACAAGGAGAAGGGACGGCCTCTTTTCCTTTGTTTCCCTTACTGGAGGGTCTTGATGTAGGAGACGAGGTCGCCGACGGTCTCCAGGTCTTCAGGATCGCCGAAGTCGATCTCACATTTGTCTTCAAGGTCGCTGATCAGCTCGATCATGTCGAGCGAATCCACCCCCAACGATTGGAAGGTAGAGTTCTCGTCGACCGTCGAGGGGTCGATGTCGAGGTTTTCTTCAAGCATTGATTTGATCAAAGCCAAAACGTCCATTGGGCACACCGTCCTTTTCTCGTGTGACGCCTATTGTACTAGAGCCTTAGGCATTTTGCGGCCTGCGCACCATACAGCGCTCGAATATCTCGAACTCAGGGTCGGTGAAGCGTTGCACCGTCTCGAAGTCGAAGTGGGAATATATCGACTCGTTGCGGTCGTTATAGCATTCCAAGTAGCAGTTTATTCCCAGTTCATCGGCGTAGTCAAGAAAAGGGCCCAGGAGCTTTCGAAGGATGCCGCGGCCTTGCATCCCGGTATCGACGCCTATCGAGAAGAAATGGATGAAGTCCGCGCCCCGCGCGTCGTCCTCGAACCATGAGAAGTTGGAGATATGCTTCATACGCGCCGCTTGTCCGAGAAGCACGCGTCTTTCCTGTTCGTCAAGTACTGCTTCCGACATCTGCTTGACAGCCTGCTCTTCCAGCGTGTTCCAGGTTTGCCCGCCCAGTTCGCTTAAGAGGTATCCTCCCGCTCCGGCGCTGAAGTCGGGGAGCGCGTAGACGCATTCGAAAGGGGCTCCTACAAGGAAATCGTAGGTCATAACGGCTTGGGATATCTCGGCCTTGCGCTCGGGCGTGGAGCCGATCTCGTCAAGCGCCGTGAACCAAACCTCGGTCCAAGGCTCTTTGAGAAAACTGGTCCCCATCATTTTGGCGAGCCGGTCGAGGAGGTCGGTTTGGTGGGGCTTTATGGTTGTTAAGCCAGGCAACTGCATATCCGGTTCCTTTCTTCGGGAATCCATCGTAGCGCGTTTTGTCTCTTCCCACCAGATTACTCTATGAACCGTTACCCTTCTCGAAGATTTTTTGTCATATTTGTTATATAATAACTATAACAAACCAAGCAAGCAGGAGAGGAGGGCCGCTCCATGATCGTCCGAATAGACCAGTCAGCCGAAGAGCCCCTCTATATGCAGATCCGCTCTCAGCTGATCACGGCTATCGCGCAAGGGGAGATTTCTCCCGGCGAAGCCCTGCCGTCGGTCCGCGCCCTTGCACGAGATTTGGGTATCAACCTGCACACGGTCAACAAAGCCTATGCGGTTTTGCGCGATGAAGGGTATCTCGTGATGAGAGGCAGGTCAGGAGCGTATGTAGCCGATCCTCAAGACTGTGACTCGCTCAATAAGGGCGAGGCGGAGCATCTCAAGATGAGTGACACCCTGCAATCTTTGGCCCTTGCCCATCGGGCGCGGGGCGGTTCGATCGAGGCATTTCTGGAAGCGGCCGAAGGTGCGGCCGAGGCCGCCTACGAAGGAGAAAAGCGATGAGCGCAAGCGATTCAACCTTGATGTTGTTACTCATGGGCCTGCTCGTGCCCCTTACCGGCATCATCATGATCCTCACCCCTTTCCTCATGAGGAAGAACGAGTGCTTTACCGTGACCGTTCCCGCCACGGCGCTCCACGACGGCTACCTGCGGGGGCTCAAGCGCAATTATGCAGCAATAATGCTGGTCATCACCGCCCTCCTCACCGCTGCTACCTTCATGCTGGCCGCCGTCAACAACGATGTGGGAACCGTGCTTCTTTTGGTGGTAGGCGTCTTGGGCATCTGCCTTGCCGGCTATTTCCTCATGCTCCATTACCGGCATAAAGTGCGGCTCTACAAGGCCGAGCAGCATTGGGAGGCAAGGCAGCAGGAATCGGCGGCGCTTATCGGCGGCGAATCGATCCCCCAGGCGGTTTCGCTGAAATGGGACCTGTTGTATATCCCGATCCTTATAATCACCTTCGTCATCGGCGCCGTCGGCTATGCGAACATGCCCGACCAGATTCCGACGCATGCCGGTTTCGATGGAAGCGTGACCACCTATACCGAGAAATCCTGGTTCGTGGTCTTTTCTCCCGTGCTCGTCCAGGCCATCATCGCAGGAAGTTTCATTTTCGGGCATTGGGGCATTACGCGCTCGAAGCGCAGCATCGATCCGTCGGCGCCGGCGACAAGCGCCCTTGCCTATGGCATGTTCGCCCATGCCCAAAGTCTGTACCTGGTCATCGGCGGGCTCATGCTCTGTGCCTTGCTGGCCACGCTGCCGCTTACCTTCATGGGCATCATGAGCCTTGCCCAAATGGCCCTCATAGTCATAATCGGCGCCATGGTCTTGGTTTTCGGCTCGATCGTGATCTCGCTCGTGTATGGGCAAGGGGGGTCGCGGGTGTTTGCCCGCATGCAGGATTCCGATGTCATACTTGCCGATGAGGACAAGTATTGGAAGCTGGGCATCATCTATTTCAACCCGGAGGATCCCAGCCTCTTCCTGCCGAAACGTTTCGGCATCGGTTGGACGGTCAACTTCGCCCGCCCCGGCGTGTGGGCGATCATGGTCGGCGGGCTCGCGATAATCGTCGCATTCGCCATCGCGATGATCATGCTCTTCTAGGCCGAGAAAAGGGGACAGTCCCCTTTTCTCGGGTTCGCGTCAGGTCAGGATTCGGGGGTCCAATCGCCGATCTTGCGGGCGGCCTTTCCCGTGACCTCGTCGATACCGATCGCCCAGACCGCCGTATCAGCCATTTCCCGCTCGATCGCCGGCCCGATCTCGTGTTTGAACTCCGGCAGGTATTTCATGCAGAGCGCCACGAGCGCCTGCTTCGCCTCGACGGCGTCCTCGACACGTCGTATGCGGCCGAAGGCGATGGCAGACTCGTAACGTGTGGTGAAGAAGGTCTCTTCGAAGCATGCGGCAACCGGGCCGACGGCGGTGGCGCAGATGCGCGGGTCATGCATGAAGTCGTCAAGCTTGTGGCCGAAGGTGTTCGTCGTGTGGATATAGATGACGCCCTCCTTCAACACATGGGAGATGGGAAAACCATAAGGCATTCCATCAGCATCAACGGTAGAGATGACGCAGTATTCGGCCTCTTCGAATATCTGATAGGCCTCTGCGTCTGCAATCTTGCGGCGGTCATAGCGCATGTCGTAATGGGTCATTGCAGCTCCTCCCGGGGTCCAGGTATCCGCACCGTGCAAGGGGGTCAGGCCCTTGCACGGTGCGGATTGGTCAACTTCCAGTATAGATCAGGAACAACCCGTGCAAAAGGGTCTGACCCCCTTGCACGGTGCTGCAAAAGAGTGCGTTTCGTGAATGAGCGGTAAAGGTCAGGGCTCCTGCGGTGACAGCATCAGTTGGATATGAGAAAATAGACGACGAACTACTGGAATTCACGCATGTGAGGCTTGTCATCCCTTGTCAGCACAATTCAACATACGTGCGGCCGACCCCGCTCTCGTTTCGCAATTGCAAAGAGAGCTCAATCTGCCTCATTTTGTAGCGGTGACCCTGGTTGCCCGGGGCATCTCCACGTCCGAACAGGCACGCGCCTTCTTGAACCCAACGCTTGAGCGCGATTGGCTCGATCCCTACCTGATCCCCGGTTTGGGCGACGTTGCCGATGCGGTGGAGGCAAGCATCCGTAAAGACCAGCATATCGTGGTGTTCGGAGACTTCGACCTTGACGGCATATCGGCAACGGCCACCCTGACCCGTGGCCTCAGGGTTTTGGGCGCCCGAGTCACCCCCTTCATCCCCCTGCGTTTCGAAGAGGGGTATGGGCTGACCGAAGCCTCGCTCGAGCGCCTGGCTGCACTGGATCCGGACTTCGTCATCACCGTCGACTGCGGCATCGCCTGCAAGAAGGAAGCGGAGATCCTCACCGGAGCAGGAATCGGGCTGGCGGTCACCGACCACCACGAGCCGGTCGACCTTGTGCCGGTCGGCGTCCCTGTCGCAGACCCCAAGCTGAGCGAAAACTGCCCCAGCGCGATGCTTGCGGGGGTCGGGGTGGCACTCAAACTGATCCAGGTGCTCGGAGGCCGTTTCGGCCAGCCGCACCTTTGGCGCGAATACACCGACCTGGCCACGCTTGGCACGGTGGCCGACCTTATGCCGATGCTCATGGAAAACCGTGCGCTGGTCGCGCATGGCATCGCCCGCATGGAAGAGCAGCCGCGCAACTGCATTGCGGCGCTGCTGGGCACATCGGGCGTGGCAGGCAAGGAGCTGACGGCAACCAACATCAGCTTCTCCATCATCCCGCGGCTCAATGCTGCAGGCCGTATGGGCGATGCCCAGCCCGCCCTCGACCTGCTGCTTACAGATGACTACGAAGAGGCATGCAAAAAAGCTGCGGAGTTGGAAATGGTCAACGACAGACGAAGGGCCATCGAGGCCGAGCTTTCGGAGCTTGCCAAAGAGCAGGCAGCCCGGATATTCCATGGGCAGCGCCTCCTCGTCGTATCCGGCGAAGGCTGGCACGAGGGCGTGAAGGGGATCGTCGCAAGCCGGCTGGTGAACACCTATGGGGTTCCCACGCTGCTGTTCACTATCGATGGGGAAGAGGCCCGCGGTTCGGGACGCAGTGCAGGGCAGATCAACCTGCTCAAGGCAGTCGAAAGCGTTTCCGACCTCCTTATCAGGTTCGGAGGGCATGAGGCAGCGGTAGGGGTGACCCTCCCGTCAAGCAAGCTTGACGAATTCAACCGGCGCCTCTTGGCCTATATGGACAAACTGCCTCCAGAGAGCTTCACGGCACGCACCGACATCGATGCCTGCGTCGACCTTTCCGAGCTCTCGATCAACAATGTGGCCGCATTGCAAAGGCTTGCCCCCTTCGGGCAGGAAAACAAAGTGCCTTGTTTCCTGGCGCGCGATGTGCTTCTGACCAACTGCAAGGCCGTCGGCGCAGACAAGAACCATTTCTCCTGCACCCTTTCAGACGGGAAGTACTCCCTGACAAGCATCATGTTCCACTGCCAAGACATCGAATCGCTCATGCAGTGCGACAGCGTGGTAAACGCCGCATTCGAACTGCAGATAGACGAATGGCGCGGAAGGAAGACGGTCAAGGCCATGATCTCTGCGCTTATGCCTGCCCAGGCTTGCGCAGGGCTCGAGGCCTGCATGAATCCGGAGAGCCAAAGCTTCATTGCCGACTTGTACCGGGGTGACGCAAAAGCTCGCGCACGCTGCTCCGAGGATGCCGAGGCATCCGGCAAGCAGCAGGAAACGCGGGAGAAAAACCGCAGATTCTGGAAAGGGCGGGCAGAGTCGTGCCCGAAGGCCTTGCAGGAGGCCATTATCGAAGCCCTCATCCCAGGCAGTCGCCTGCATGATGCCCAAAAAGACGTGCTCGACCTGTTGGAGCGGGGGGAATCGGTGCTCGCCGTCATGCCGACCGGGCGCGGGAAGTCGCTCACCTTCTACGTGCATGCCGCCTGTGAGGCCCTGCTCAAAGACGCGAAGAGCCTCTTCGTCTATCCTTTGCGGGCCCTTATCGCAGACCAGGCATTCCATATAAGCGAGGCGCTTGAGGCCTTCGGCATACACACCGAGGTGCTTACCGGCGAAAGCCCACCGGAAGAGCGTGTCCGCATCTTCAAAGGATTGCACGACGGTGCGGTCGACATCGTTTTGACGACACCCGAATTCTTCAGCTTTCACGTGCGGAAGTTCGTCGAAGCAGCCCCTATCGGCTTCGTCGTGATCGACGAGGCCCACCATATCGGACAGGCGAAGGCCGGACAACGCATGGCCTACGCCCAGTTGGGATCAAAGATATCCCAAATGGGAAGCCCAACCGTCTTGGCATTGACGGCAACCGCCAATGCCGCCATTGCCGAGAGCATCACCTCAAGCCTCGGGATCCGCCACTGCGTCTGCGACGAGACCATACGCGAGAACCTGGCCGTGGACGACCAGCGCAACCTGAAAAGCAGGGACAGCTATGTCGCAAACCTGATCGCCGGCGGAGAGAAAACGGTCATCTACGTCAATTCGCGCGAGCAGTCCGTGGCTCTTGCGCGGACCTTGCGCAAGACCGTTCCCCAGATGGCATCCCTTATCGGCTTTTACAATGCAGGCCTTTCGCGTCTTGAGCGCAAGAGAATCGAAGAGCTTTTCCGCACCGACGCACTTTGCGTCCTGGTGACGACGTCCGCCTTCGGAGAAGGGGTCAACATCCCCAACATCAGGCATGTGGTGCTCTACCACCTGCCCTTCAACGAGGTCGAGTTCAACCAGATCAGCGGGCGGGCCGGAAGGGATGGAAAGCGGGCGACGATACACCTGCTCTTTGGGCGCAACGACGCGGACATCAACGAGAAAATCCTGTATGATATGACTCCGGACCATGACTGTCTTGCCCAGCTCTATCGCGAGCTGCGCCGCCTTCAAAAGGAAAGCGCCCAGAAGTACTTTGCGATCAGCAACGCCGACCTGGCGGTCAGTGCAAGCAAAAAGGTGAGCTTCACCGTAAGCCCGACGGCAGTGGCCTGCGGCGTGTCGGTATTCCGCGAACTCGGCTTGATCGATGTCCATACGTCCTTTGCGGAAGGCGAGAACCGGCGGTTCATCCATGTCCGGGAAACGCAGAGCAAGGTCGAGCTCACCGACAGCATCCGGTATCGCGAAGGCCTCGACGAACGTGAGATATTCTACGATTTCAGGGATTGGGCGATGAAAAGCGCCGAAAGAATGCTGCAAAGCCGCATATCGAAAGCGATTCTTCCCCATGAGCAGGAAGCGCGGGAAGACCGCCCGCACAAGGCGAACGAGGGGGCACATCAAAACCCCGACGAGAAGAAAAGGGGGGATGGCTAATGGCACAGAAGAAGAAAAAGCAGAAAGAAGAGCTGATCGGCGAGATGCTTGTCATGCCCGACCCCGGATCCTCGGCAATCAAAAACGAAAAACCGGAACTACTCGGGCGCGCCCACACTTCAGAGAAGAGCTTCGCGGCCGAAAACTCCGAGCCTATGGTAGACGAAACGCCGCGCATGCGTTTTCAAGAAATGATCTCGATGGCAGAGGCCTATCTAGGTGAGGATGAAATCGCCTTGCTGAAGAAGGCCTTTTCCTTTGCCGCCGAAGCCCATGAGGGGCAATGCAGAAAAACGGGCGAGCCTTTTATCGGCCATCCGGTCGAGGTGACGCTTATCCTCGTCGACCTGCGTATGGACGTGGAGACCCTGTGCGCCGCCCTCCTCCATGACGTGGTGGAGGACTCCAAGGTGTCAAACGAAACCATCGCCGAAGAATTCGGCGAACAGGTGGCGCAACTCGTCGACGGCGTCACGAAGATCACGCGCATCGAGGTCGAAAGCCTTTCCGACGAACAGGCCCAGACCATCCGCAAGATGTTCGTGGCCATGAGCAAGGATATCCGCGTCATCGTCATCAAACTTGCCGACCGCCTGCACAACATGCGCACCTTGGCGGCGCTGAAGGAAGACCGACGCATCTTCAAGGCCCGCGAGACCTTGGAGATATATGCCCCGATCGCCCACCGTTTGGGCATCAACTCGATCAAATGGGAGCTCGAGGACCTCAGCTTCTATTACCTCGAGCCCAACAAGTTCAAGCAGGTGTCCCGCATGGTCACCGACAGCCGCGAAGAACGCGAGGCCTATCTCGAGCAGATCATTGACACCATCCACAAAGAGATGGAGAAGGTGAACGTATCCGTTCAGATCATGGGGCGGCCTAAGCACCTCTACTCCATCTACCAGAAGATGACGCAGAAGGGCAAGGGCTTCTCCGAGATATACGACCTGATCGCAGTGCGGCTTATCGTGAAGTCGGTGAAGGACTGCTATTCGGCCCTGGGTGCGGTCCATTCGCTTTGGCACCCTATGCCGGGCCGTTTCAAAGACTATATCGCCATGCCGAAGTTCAACATGTACCAAAGCCTCCACACCACGGTGATCGGCCCGGCCGCCCGTCCTCTCGAAGTGCAGATCCGCACCGAAGAGATGCACCAGATGAGCGAGTACGGCGTGGCGGCACACTGGCGCTACAAGGAAAAGGGCGGCAGACAAGACGGCTTCGATCAGCAGATGGCCTGGCTCAGGCAAATGGTCGACTGGCAAGACGAGACGCAGGACAGCCGCGAGTTCCTGAAATCCCTGAAGGTCGACCTGGCACCTTCCGAGGTCTTTGTGTTCACGCCGAAAGGCGAGGTCATGAGCCTGAGAGCAGGATCAACCCCGGTTGACTTCGCGTATGCCATCCATACCGAGGTGGGGAACCACTGCGTCGGCGCGAAGGTGAACGGGTCCATCGTGCCCTTGACCTATGAGTTGCAGCTGGGCGACCGCGTCGAGATACTCACCCAGAAAAGCGCCAACCCCTCGCGCGACTGGCTCAACATCGTGAAGACCCCTTCGGCCCGTTCGAAGATCAGGGCCTATTTCGCGAAGATCAGCAGGAGCGACGACCTCCAAAACGGCCGCGACAAGCTCACCCGCGAGATGCGGAAGCACAGCCTCGGCATCTCAAGCGCGCAGTCTATGAGGGCGGTCAAAACGGTCGCCGACCACCTGGGCTACCGGGAGGCCGACGACATGCTCGTGAATATCGGAACCGGGAAGGAAAGCGCCACCCATGTGGCAAATCGCCTGTTGAAGATATTGGTTGACCGTGGAAATGAAGAGGCGGAGACGCCGAGTATCGGATCGTCCGATACATCGACAGGCAAGATGCCCCCCATGCTCACCAGTGTGAAGCGGCCCAAGAAGCATGAGACGCGCACCTCGAGCGGCGTCGTGGTGAAGGGCATCGACGATGTGCTTGTGCGCCTTTCGCGCTGCTGCAACCCCGTGCCCGGCGATGACATCATCGGGTTTGTAACCCGGGGCCGTGGGGTGTCCGTCCATCGCACCGACTGCCCGAACGCCCAGGAGCTCTTGCAGTCACCGGAGCGCATCATCGACGTTTCCTGGGAGAACACGCCTTCTACCGGCACTTCCTACAAGGTTGAAGTTTTCATTGAGGCGATTGACCGCCTGGGGCTCTTGCGCGACGTCACCTTGGTGCTGTCGGATATGGGCGCGAACGTCGTATCCTGCTCCCTGTCCACCCATCGGGACGGCGTGGTCGAGATGCGCTTCTTGTTCCAGGTGTCAGACATCGCTTCGATTGACAGCATTATCAGCAAGATCAAAAGCGTCGACGGCGTGTTCGACGCCAACCGCATGATGTCGGGAGACGTCACGCGCAAAAAGGCCGGCACGTCCGCCTGATCATGAGTGGGACAAAGGGGACAGACCCTTTTGCCCCACTTTTCGAAAGTGTGTGAAAGGGTCTGTCCCTCTTTGCACGGGAAGGGAAGGAACACCATGAGGAACATTACGACGACCTGCGTTGACATTGAGTATCTTGTGCTCGGAATGCTCGAGAACAACGTCTATATCGTAAGCGACGGCGAAGCCACCTTCGTGGTGGACCCGAGCATCCAGCCGGATGCGATCCTGGAGGCCTTGGGCTCCCGCACGCTCGATGCGATCATCCTGACCCATCACCACTTCGACCATATCGGTGCGGCCTGCGCCTTGCGCGAGGCAACCGGCGCAACCGTCATCGCCTCAGACATCGACGCCCCCTATATTGCAGACCAAGACCTTGTTGCCCGCGACAGCAGGAAGACCACCGCCTGTCCGGTCGACCAGACGGTTTCGGACGGCGACATCGTGAAGGTCGGGAACATGGCCTGGAAGGTGATCCTTACCCCCGGGCATACGCGGGGAAGTATGTGCCTGCTGCTCAGCCCGGAATTCGGCAAATACCCCGACAAGGCGCCCGTGCTTCTTTCGGGGGACACCCTCTTCTATGGCAGCATCGGCCGCACGGATTTCGAGGGCGGCAGCCTGGATGACATGAGGGCTTCCTTGAAGAAGCTCGCCATGCTTCCCGACGACACCGTCGTGGCACCGGGGCACAGTGAGACCACTACCATCGGGGCGGAGCGCCAGCGCGTGTTTGCCTGCTATGCTTGAGTGGCGGTGCTTGCGACAACCGAAGCCTGCCAACGGGCCGCCGTCCCATTTCCCTTTACAAAAATTTTACATTGTGGGGCTCCATCCCAAGAAAAAGGCGCTTTTGCCCTCTTACGAACAGTCAGATTTACGTTAAACTTATGCCTTGCTTGCCCGCCGGGCAAGATTGAACTTGTGTCGAAAGGCCGACGGTGATCATAGACTGGGGAACCTTCCTCTCCGAACTGATGGCAAACCCTGCTTTGATAGCAGTGACGTTGCTCAATCTCGGCGTTATCGTCGTCAACGGCGCAACCGACGCGCCCAACGCAATCGCCACAGTGGTATCCACCCGCTGCATGTCGGCCAAGTGGGCGATCGTCATGGCGGCAGTATGCAACTTCTTCGGGCTGCTCGTCATTACCATGGTGTCGGCCGCTGTCGCAAACACTATCTTTCACATGGTTGATTTCGGGGGGGACTCCAACCAAGCCATGATCGCCCTGATGGCGGCTATGGTCGCCATCATCGTGTGGGGTGTTGTCACCTGGTATTTCGGCATTCCCACCTCGCAAAGCCACTCGCTGATCGCCGGCTTGACCGGTGCGGCCATTGCGCTGCAGGCGGGATTCAGCGGAATCAACTGGAACGAATGGGTCAAGGTCATCTACGGCATCCTGCTATCGACCTTCATGGGCTTCGGCTTAGGCTGGCTTTGCACCAAGGTGATCATGTTTGCCTGTCGCCGCCTTGACCGCCGCAAATCGGACCATTTCTTCAAATGGGCGCAGATCTTTGCCGGCGCCGGCGTTGCCTTCATGCATGGCGCGCAAGACGGGCAGAAGTTCATGGGCGTCTTTGTCCTGGCGATCACGCTGGCCACCGGCATCGGCCAGCCCGACAACATGGGCCTGCCGTTTTGGATGATGCTGATGTGCGCCATCACCATGGGTCTCGGAACCGCGGTCGGCGGCAAGAAGATCATCAAAAGCGTCGGCATGAACATGGTGAAGATGGAGAAGTACCAGGGCTTCGCTGCAAGCTTTGCGGCAACCATCTGCCTGGTCGTCTCTACCTTCGGTGGCTTGCCGGTTTCAACCACGCATACCAAGACCACGGCCATCATGGGCGTGGGCGCAGCAAAACGGCCGAAATCGGTGAATTGGGGCATCGCCTTTGACATGATAAAGACTTGGGTGCTTACCTTCCCAGGCTGCGGCCTGCTCGGTTTTGTAGTTGCATGGTTGTTCTTGTTGCTCGCATAAAGGAAGTGGGATATGGCAAAAGACAAGCAGAAAAAGCAAAAGAAGTTCGATTACTTCACCGCATTTGAGAACCAGATAAAACTCGCCTGCAAAGAGGCGGAGCTTTTGACGGAGACCATCAAAGGGTTCAAAGACCTGAACAACCCCGAAGACCTCCAAAAGATCATGGTGCGTGCCCACGATATCGAGCATGAGGCCGACGAGATCTGCCATGATGTGTTCACGGCTATTGCGACTGATTTCATCACACCCATCGAACGCGAGGACATCGTCTCGCTCACGCAGTTTTTTGACGACATCCTCGATTACATCGAAGACGTGGTCCAACGCTTCTTCATGTACGACATCCTTGAAATGCATGAGGACGCCTTGGAGTTTGCCGAGATCATAGAGAAGAGCTGCAACGCACTGAACAACGCCATGGACGACTTCCGCAACTTCAAGAAGTCGAAGAACTTCCGCCAGCGCATCATCGACATCAACAGCTTTGAGGAAGATGCCGATGCCGACTACATGAAGATCATTCGCCACCTGCACGTCGAGCACAAGGATGACCCATTGTATGTCCTTACCTGGACACAGCTCTTCATGCGTATGGAGAAGTGCACCGACGCCTGTGAACATGCCGCGGACACCATGCGGCTGGTAATGCTCAAAAACTCGTAAACCAAGCGACTGGCCCCTTGTTTTACTGCCTGGGATCAGGCGTAGAGGGTTCGAAGGGGTCTTTTGGCGGGCTTTCATCCCTGAGTTCGGCAAGGTCCTTCAGCACGATACGGTCGCTCGGGTCGCTCGGGGCCAAAGGCCCGCTCCTCACATGTCTGCCGGTGGCCTGTTGACGCTGCTCCTTGTCGCGCTCGGTCTTGCCTTTCGGTGCCGCCCTCACCATCTTGGCCACCGACTTGACGGGCTTCGCCACCGCCTGCGTGACAGCGTCCGAATAATCGTGCGAGGGCTTGGTATGCCAGCCGAGCAGCAGCGACATATAGCGGACGATCAACACCACCCCCACGCAGATGAAAGGCGCCACTTCGGGCAACAGGTCGTATTGCCGCATAATGGCATAGGCGATCGAGCCGATCAGCGACGCGCTGCCGTACAAAGCGCCCGCCTGGAAGGCCTCGGGCTTGCGGCTCATGAACACATCACGCATCACGCCGCCGCCAATAGCCGTGGTGGTCCCCAAGATGACGCAGGGAACGATAGAGAGTCCAGCCGAAAAACCCTTCCCCACGCTGATGACGGCCCAAAGCCCCATGGACAGGTTGTCAAGCAGGTTGACGACCGGATCGAGGTAGGTGGTCAACTTGCCGAAGAAGAACACGACAATCGCGGCGATTACGCAGGCTATGATAAGCTCGGGGTGCTGGAAGGCGTAGATGCCATAGCTTTGCAAAAGCAGGTCGCGCATCACGCCGCCAAACAACCCTGCAGTACAGGCAATACATATGGTGCCGAAAATATCGAAACGCGCCCGCACCGCGCTCATGGCACCGGAAATGCCGCCCGTGAGCGCCGCGGCGAACTCGAGCCAAAAAGGTACCGGCAGGACGGATTCAAGCATTTTCGGCTACACCACCTCTTCTACCGTGAGTATCGCCACCGTCGGGGCCCCCGAAAAATCGAGGTTATGGGTGATCTCCTCTGCCCGGATGCCGTCAAACCCGTCGGAGCCTGCCAGTCGGATGCCGTCGACCGCGAGGCCTTGGGCGCGATTGAAGATGTCCCAGAACCCATCCGTGCTGGTCCTTCCCGTGAAAGGGTTTTCCCAGGGCTGGTGCTCGCTGTTGTCAAACTGGCTCGTGGTCGCCTTGATGGCCCGCGGGCTCATGGACCGGATGAAGGAATAGGAGCGGAAGACCTCTTCGATGCGGCCGAGCACGGCGCGCTTGGTGCCGGTCGAGGAATGGAACACGATGCTTTGGGTAAGCCGGAAGGCCTTTACGCACAGGCGGAACGTGTTTTCAGGGATGCACTCCCCATACACGGTAAGCGCCGCATACACATACATCTTGGAAATGGTGTCGAGCACCGAATCCCGCGCTTTCAGTATCTCGTTGCCGGGGGAGAATTGGGAGATGGTCTTCCCGTATTTGGTGAAAAGAACCATTTCGTCGAATTCGCTTTCGATCACGGCATGGACCTCGCTGCCGTTTGTGCGGTCGAGGCCCTCTATTCCCGCATCGCAGAACTGGAACTCCTTGCTGAACACGAGGGGGTGCATGTTCGAGTCGAGCACATAGTGGCATAAGAACCCGAACAGGTAGGCGCGCCCGACCGGATAGGCATCTGCGGAGAGCACCTTGAGGGATTCCTTGAAGGCCGCCAAGAGCTCATTGGGCTTTTCGTCATGCATTGTATGCCCCAGGTGCGTCAGGCGGCTGAGGCGCGGGATAAGGACGCTGTAGAAAAGGGGGTCGGGGCCTTGGTTGCCCAAGAGGAACGCCTCGTATTCGTCGCGGGTCTCCCCGATGAGCTCATGAAGCTTGCGGTAGACCTCTTGCCCGAACGTGTCGTGTGTGATGATGGCTGGCAAGGTTAAATCCCCTTTACAGTTGATGATCCATAGAGTGATCTTTTCGCCCATCATATACAATTAAGCAACACATGCAAGCTAAAGTCACCTTTTTGTTGAAAGGAATCCTGTGGCTAAACAAAAAATGACCAAACAGGAGAAAAGCTGGATCCTGTATGACATCGGGAATTCGGCCTTCGTCTTGCTTTCGACGGCGCTCATTCCGATCTACTTCGCCTCGATTGCCACAGGTTCCATAGTTGTCGCCTGGGGTTATGCCGAAACCATCGCATCGTTGATAATCGCGTTGATGATGCCCATCCTCGGTTCGCTTGCAGACCTCAAGGGCAACAAGAAGAAATTCCTTGTCGGCTTCATCGGCACGGGGGTGGTTGCGTGTGCGGCGCTTGGCTTCCCGACCGAGGCCGTGGTGTTCCTGGTGGTCTATGTCATCGCTGCCGTGTGCCTCAACTCGTCGATGGTCTTCTACGACGCGTTCCTGGTAGACGCGACCACCGAGGAGAACTACGACAAGATATCCTCCCATGGGTATGCCTGGGGCTATATCGGCTCGTGCATCCCCTTCATCCTTTGCCTCGCCATCGTTCTCGGTGGGGGAGCCGTCGGGATCGACGCCGCATTGGGGATGAAGATCGCCTTCGGGATAACGGCGGTTTGGTGGCTGATATTTAGCATCCCCCTGGTAAAGGACGTACACCAGACGCACTACAAGGAACGTACCGCGCATCTTCTCAAGGACACCTTCGTAGGCCTCGGGCGCACAATTAAAAACATCGCGAAGAATAAAAGCCTGCGGTTCTTCATGCTGGCATACTTCTTCTACATCGATGGCGTCCACACCATCATCAGGATGGCAACGAGCTACGGGACCGAGCTTGGGATCGACTCGACCCAGCTGGTGCTGGCCTTGCTGGTCACCCAGTTCGTCGCCTTCCCCTCGGCAATCGCATATGGGCGTCTGGCCGGCAAGCTTGGAACCAAGAAAATGCTTCTGATCTCGGTGTTCGCCTATTTCTGCATCACGGTGTTCGCGGCCTTCTTCCTTAAGAGCGCGCTCGAGTTCTGGTTTCTGGCGATCTGTGTGGGGCTTTTCCAGGGCGGCATCCAGGCGCTGTCGCGCTCGGAGTTCGGCAAGCTCATCCCTAAAGAGCACGCAAACGAGTACTATGGCTTCTTCGATATCTTCGGGAAGTACGCAGCGGTGCTCGGCACCTTCCTCATTGCGACCTTCACCGGCCTGACGGGCAACCCTTCGATGGGCGTGCTGTCCTTGGTGATCGTGTTCCTGATCGGGTTCGTGTTCCTGTGGCTGATGCCCGAGCCGGGGAAGGGTAAAGAGTAAAGGCTGCCCGACAAACGACGGCTTTGTCCAGGGCCGGCACAACGGCACTTGCCGTATCAGGCGTGCTGCCTGCATCGACGGGTGCTTGAGCAGCAGGGAGAAGGTGTCTCACGCTGTCAATTTCTTATCGTGATTCTACGAAGCCCCATCTGCGATTCCCATAATTTGGTATAGTGTAGGATTGTTGAATCGAAACGCAGAAGAAAGATAACCATGTCGCTCATAGTTGCAAAGTTCGGCGGAACCTCGATGGCATCCCCAGACCGCATCCAAATGGTTGCAAAACGCCTGATAGAATCCAAACAGGCCGGCAACGATGTTGTCGCCGTCGTGTCTGCGATGGGGAAGTCGACCGACGAGCTGCTTGGCCTTGCGCGAGCCATCAACCCCAACCCCCCCGACCGTGAGATCGACCGGCTGCTTTCCACCGGCGAGCAGGTCAGTATGACGCTTCTTGCCATGGCCATCGAGGCGCACGGCTACAAGTCCATAAGCTTCACCGGCCGCCAAGCCGGCATCGTAACCAATGGTACCCACGCAAAGGCAAAGATCATCAGTGTGGATGCCAGGCGGATCAAGGACGCGCTTGACGAGGGCTTCATCCCTGTGGTGGCCGGGTTCCAAGGCATCGACAAGGCGGGCGACATGACGACGCTCGGCCGCGGTGGATCCGATACGACGGCCGTCGCCGTCGCCTGGGGGATCGATGCGGATGTCTGCGAGATATACTCCGACGTCGACGGCGTCTATACGGCCGACCCGCGTATCGCGCCGCGCGCACGGAAGCTCGATGAGATCTGCTACGACGATATGCTTGAACTCTCAAGCGCTGGGGCTGGTGTTTTGCAGATGAGGGCGGTAGAGTTCGCCCGCAAATACAATGTGGTCATACATTCCCGCTCGGCCTTTTCCGAAGCCTCGGGAACCTATATAAGGGAGGCGACGCCTTTAATGGAAGAAGCGGTCATAACCGGAATTGCACACGACACCTCCGAGGTCAAAGTAACCATCCGTGGCGTGCCCGACATGTCCGGAGTCGCGGCGAAGGTGTTCTCAGCGCTCGCGGGCAACATGGTCAACACCGACATGATCATCCAAAACATCAGCCAAGACGGCTTCACCGATATCAGCTTCACCTGCCCAGGGGGTGATTTGATGCGCGCCATCGAAACGATCGAGCGCATCCTGCCAGAAATCGGTGCCCGCGAATATGATGTCGACGAGGATATCGCCAAGATCAGCGTGGTAGGTACCGGGATGAAATCGAGTCCCGGCGTTGCTGCGAAGACCTTTTCGGCGCTGGGGGAAAAGCAGATCAACATCCTTGCCATCTCGACGTCGCCCATACGCCTGTCGGTGGTGATCGACGGCTCGCAGACCGCAGACGCCGTCCGCTGCCTGCACACGGCCTTCGAGCTTGACTCCGACAGCATCTTCGAAGAAACGCAGCTCTCTGCCGAAGAGATCGCCGCGAAGATGCAAAAAGGCCGTTAGGCATTTCCCGAAGAACCATTCTGCGCTTGAACGGCCGATGCCGGTCGACCTGCCCATAAGCAGGCTTGTCCGAAAGGCGCCTTGGAGCGGGCTTCTTGCGGGGCAAGCCTGATATACTGCAAAGAAACGCAAACCTAAAGGAGTGAATACCATGAGTTGGACGAAAGCCATGCCTGCCAATCCTGTTGTCGCACTTGCGGGAGCCACGGGCGCTGTGGGTCGGGAATTCCTCAAGGTATTGCACGACCTCGATTTCCCTGCTTCAGAACTGCGGGTTTTGGCGAGCGCGCGTTCAGCCGGGAAAACGATCTCCTTCGACGGCTGCGGCCAAGTTCCTGCCGGCGACCTGACGGTCGAGGAGATGGCGCCCCGTTCCTTCGAAGGGGTCGACATCGCACTGTTCGCCTGCGGGGGATCGACCTCTGAGAAGTACCGCGACGCCGTGGTGTCTGCCGGGGCTGTCATGATCGACAACTCGAGCGCCTTCCGTGTCGAAGAGGGCGTGCCCTTGGTCGTGCCCGAGGTGAACCCGGCGGCCGTCCTGCAGCATAACGGCGTGATCTCTAACCCCAACTGCTCGACCATCCAGATGGTGGTCGCCTTGAAGCCGCTCTACGACATCGCGCCCATCAAGCGCGTAGTCTGCTCCACCTATCAGGCGGCAAGCGGGGCAGGGGCCCCTGCCATGGATGAGCTCTACGAGCAGACCAAGCAATTCTTGAACGGCGAAAAGCTTACCGTTGAAAACTTCAAGCACCAGATCGCCTTCAACTGCATTCCCCAGATCGACATCTTCCTCGAAGACGGCTCGACCAAGGAGGAATGGAAGATGGTCGTCGAAACCAAGAAAATCATGGAGGATGGCGATATTGAAGTTGCGGTGACCTGTGTGCGCGTGCCTGTGCTGCGCTGCCATGCCGAAGCCCTTACCATCGAGTTCGCGGACGAGGTCAGCGTCGAGGCCGCACGGGCTGCGCTTGAGGCTGCACCGGGCGTCGTCATGATGGACAACCCGGCAGATTGCGAATATCCCATGCCGGGGCTTTTGGCGGGTACGGACGGCACCTACATCGGCCGCCTGCGCAAGGATCCGACGGTTGATCACGGACTGGCAATGTGGGTGGTGGCCGACCAGATCCGAAAGGGTGCCGCACTGAATGCCGTGCAGATCGCGCAGCTGCTCCTCCCATAACAGAAATGAGAAAAAACGGGCGTCCCTTTTTCTCAAAATGAGGAAGCGGGCTTATGCAAGCCCGCTTCCTTTCGCTGTCGCCTCTACCGAGTATCTGTTCATACTGCGATTATTCTCTATTTTGCTGCGTCATTGATGCTGTCTCCGGCGCTGTGTGTTCGATAGGGCAGATAGGGAGTTGTTATGCAGGTGAGCGGCTTTCCTTTCGCAGGTGTGCAAGGACATCTGTCAGCGAATCCCATTCTGAAGACATCATTTCAAGGTAATGCCTGCCTTCTTGCGTGATGGAATAGTATTTGCGCGGGGGGATGCCCTCTGCTGATTCTTGCCAGTAGGAATCAAGGCATCCGTCTTTCTGCAGACGCCTGAGCAAAGGATAGACTGTACTTTCCTTCACTGCGATGAGGGGCCACTTGCTCAACCTACTCATAATTTCGTAGCCATAACAAGGGTTTTCTCGAATCAACAGCAAGATACAGTACTCCAGGGTTCCTTTTTTCAGCTGGGTTGTCCAGTCGTCAATATTCACGTGGGCGGGTTGCTTTCTCATACTATATCATATTAGGCAGTATAAAGGTTTAACATATATTACGCAATACGATATATATTTCGTACATGGGGTATGCCATTTGGCCTTAACACACAAGATGTAGGCATTTCGGCTTCACAGGCCACGCAGGTGCGGCCTTTAAGGGAGAGGGATATAATGCAAGCATGAAGAAGATGCGCTTGGATACCTGGCTTGTCGAATCAGGCTATTTCCCCGACGAAGACGCGGCGCTGCGTGCGATACTCGCGCATACCGTGAAAGTCGACAACGTGTACGCCCAAAGCGCCGCCCTTACGGTTGCTCCCGAAGCCGCAGTCTCGGTAAAGGCGGCAAAGCGCTTCGTTTCCCGTGGAGGATTCAAGCTGCAGGCGGCCCTCGACGAGTTCGGGCAGGATGTCAAAGGCCTGAAATGCCTCGATGTCGGATCGTCGACCGGCGGCTTCACCGACTGCCTTTTGCAGGCCGGGGCGGCGCACGTCAGCTGCGTTGATGTGAATTACGGCCAGCTTGCCTGGGCCTTGCGCAATGACGAACGCGTTGCGGTATACGAAAGGACCAACATCAAGCATGCCGATCCGGATGAGGTCGGGGCACCTTTCGACCTGATCGTCGCAGATTTGAGCTTCATCGGGCTGGCCCGGTTGTCCCCGGTGTTTGCCCGCTACGCGAAACCAGGGACGGTCTTTATCGGCTTGGTCAAGCCGCAGTTCGAAGCCCGCGCCGAGGAGACGGACAAGGGCATCGTGTACGACGGGAAGGTGCGCCTCCGTGTCGTGCAGGAGGTGCATGAGGCGTTGCGGAAGACAGGGTTTTGCCCGGAAGGCGTCATCGAGTCGCCGATCAAGGGAGCAGAAGGCAACGTCGAGTACCTTGTGCGTGCGGTGTTCGCGGCCCCTGAACAGGCTCCGATTCTTTGAGCCGATGTCCGAGGCCGGGCATTCAGGGCAATCCATCCATTTGTCAACAGCCTTGATCTTCCCTATAGGGCTGCCTTAGAATGAGGGCGGCATGGCAACGGGTATTGATTGACAAGGTAAGGGATACAACAATGACGGTTATCGGGAATATTCTCTGGTTCATTTTCGCAGGCCTATGGCAGGGCCTGACCTGGGTTTTGATTGGCGCCCTTTGGTGCGTCACCATAATCGGAATACCGGTCGGCCTCCAGTGCTTCAAAATGGCCGGCCTCGCATTCTTCCCCTTCGGCAAGGAAGTGGTGTACGGGGGCGGGGTGCCTTCGGTGTTCGCGAATGTATTCTGGCTGATTTTCGGCGGCGTGATCCTCGCACTAGAGGCCCTGGTAAACGGCATAGTGCTCTGCTGCACCATCATCGGTATCCCCTTTGGGATACAATGCTTCAAACAGGCAAAACTCGCCCTCATCCCCTTCGGTGCCGAAGTGCGGAAGAAGTCCGACGCACAACAGCTGCCGCCTCCCCAAAACGCCAGCTCCCCAACTAAGTAAGCTGCATTCTTGCACACACGTGCATCATTTAACGTTTCTGGTATAATTGTTGTACGTACAACAAAGGAGCGATTATGGATGCCATGGTAACAGCCAGGATGTCGCAGGCGAAAAAGGAAGCGGGCAATTCCGTATTGGAGGCCATCGGCGTCAGCCCGTCCAAGGCGATAAACGAGCTTTATGACTACCTGATCAAACAGAAGAAACTCCCTTTCGCCCAAGAGGGGAAAGCTGCCTACGATAGGAAATCCTTGCAAGAAGCCTTGTCTTGGGTCGACGGGCTTGCCCTTGCGGCCGGCAATAGGTTCTCAAGCATGGACGATGAGGAAATCAGGGTTGAACGCCTTGCGGCCCGGGGTCTTCTGCATTCATCGGATCAGCTATGAAGGCAATGGTCGACACCAACATCTTGATCGACTGCTTTGCCAGAAGAGAACCCTTTTCAGATGATGCAAGGAAATTCCTCGCCTTTGGCGCTTTGGGGGAATACGAACTTTGGATAGGGTCTTCGCAGATTACCGATTTGTTTTATATCTTGTGCGACGGCGGCAAGGCCAAAGCCGCAAAAGAGGCACAACGCAAAATCGTCCAGCTTCGAAAGCATGTTCATGTGGTGAGTGTCGGAGAGCCGGAGGTTGACGCAGCCCTGCAATCCGCATGGCCTGATTTTGAAGATGCATGCCTGTATCAGGCTGCATTGAAACTTAAGGCCGATGTCATCGTTACCAGGGATCGACAAGGGTTCAAACGCTCCTCAATCAGGGCGCTCGATGCCGTTGATTTTTTCAAGATGCTCGAACAGCACCAGGGTATATCCTATGAAGAGCTTTTTTTGGCGGTATAAGCTCGGAGGCAGGCTTCGGGATCCCGAGCTAGTTCTTCAGGCTGTTCAGCGGGGCGGGGAAGCGTCCTCCACGATGTGCGAACACGGTTCCCGCATGCTGGTTCACCGGCATGACCGGGCCATATCCCAGCAAGCCGCCGAAATCCAGCCGGTCGCCTACGGCCTTCCCAATGGCAGGAATGATGCGCACGGCCGTGGTCTTGTTGTTTATGACGCCGATTGCGCATTCGTCTGCGATGATGCCGAAGATCGTTTCCGGCGTCGTGTCGCCGGGAACGACGACCATATCAAGGCCGACTGAGCATACGCAGGTCATAGCCTCTAGCTTCTCGAGCGTGAGCGCACCCATTTCGGCTGCGCGGATCATGCCGGCATCTTCCGAGACCGGGATGAAGGCGCCGGACAGGCCTCCGACCGAAGACGAGGCCATGACCCCGCCTTTCTTCACGGCATCGTTCAGCATGGCAAGCGCGGCCGTAGTCCCTGGCCCTCCGCAGGTGCCGACACCGATGGCTTCAAGGATCTCTGCCACCGAATCCCCTTCGGCAGGGGTCGGGGCAAGGCTGAGGTCGAGGATGCCCTGGGCGACGCCGAGACGCCTTGACGCCTCGCGGGCCATAAGCTCGCCCGCACGGGTGATCTTGAAGGCGGTGGCTTTGATGGCCTCCGCAACTGCGGTGATGTCGGCGTCCTCGTCCATGTCGGCCAGCACTGCACGGACGACCCCGGGCCCAGAGACCCCGACGTTGATCACGGCATCCGCCTCGCCGCTTCCATGGAAGGCGCCTGCCATGAAGGGGTTGTCTTCCACGGCGTTCGCAAAGATCACAAGCTTGGCGCAGCCGATGCAATCGCGGTCGGCGGTGGCATGTGCCGTATCGATGACGATATTGCTCATCTTCAGGATGGCGTCCATGTTGATGCCCGCCCGCGTCGAGGCGACATTTACCGACGAGCACACGCGGTCGGTCACGGTAAGCGCGTGGGGTATCGACTCGATTAGCTTGTTGTCTGCGGTCGAAGCGCCCTTATGGACAAGAGCTGAAAAGCCGCCGATGAAATCGACCCCGACCTCTTTGCCCGCCTTGTCCATTGCAACGGCGATAGGGGTGAGGTCATGCGTCTTGGTAGCGGCGCATATTTCCGCGATAGGGGTGACGGATATCCTCTTGTTGACGATCGGGATGCCGAACTCACGTTCAAGCTGGTCGGCCGTTGGGACGAGCTGCTCTGCCGCCGAAGCCATGCGGTCATAGACCTTCCCGGCCATGACGTCGATGTCCTCGTGGGTGCATCCGCGAAGGTTGAGCCCAAGCGTTATGGTGCGGATATCGAGGTTTTGCTTGTTGATCATCGAAAGCGTCTCAACGATTTCGGCAGGTGTGATCTGCATGGGTTCGTCCTTTTCTTTACGGTTTGCCACGACCCTGTGGGTAGGTGGGCGTTCCGAAGATGCCGTGTGCGTATCGCACAAGTCTAGCAAATATCGCCTCCAGCATCGCATTTTCGCAAGAGATTCTTACTACCCATCACATTTCCAGCCGGTGGCGTGCGGGGGGAGGGGTCGGCATTGAAGCATGCAAGGAGACAGCCCCCTGCTGCCCCAAGGACTATCCCTGCTGTCCCAAACTGCCGCCTCCCGGGCCCGCTTCACCCGAGAAAAGGGGACTGTCCCCTTTTCTCGGCCTTGTTTGTTGACCCGCGGGATCGTATTCAGCTACAATATACGTTATTGAACAATTTGTTTATTATTGTGCGAAGTGTTCAAAAATACCACCCCGGGTGAAGGAAGATGGATGCCACTACTGAAAACCAAGCCGGCCGACGCAATCGATCAGGAGATTCCCGTTCAGAAACGCAACGCGCATGGCAGGCATGCGCCCAGCGTGCCGGGGCTCCAGGACCGGCGTATCACGCGGTCTAAAAAGGCCTTCCGCGACGCCCTTATCGCCCTCATGGAGGAGCGGGGCCTCAACGGGTTCACGGTAAACGACCTCTGCGCCCGCGCTGATCTGAACCGCGGCACCTTCTACAACCACTACCAAGACATATCTGATTTGGTGGCTACCTTCGAAGACGAGATACTGCAAGACCTTGAACAGCTGCAATCCCAGATGAAGGACTTGAAGCTTTCTGATTTGGCAGCATATCGCCTGAAGAAGAAGCCGCTGCCGTTCCTGGTGGCGCTCTTCGACTACCTCCAGCACGAAGGGGACTTCCTCCATGCGGTGCTCGGCCCCGGCGGTGACACCCGCTTCGCCCCCCGCCTGCGCGATTCGGTCTGCACGAACCTCATCCAGACCATCCTCCACGAGCGTTATCGCAAGGAGCCGACGGCCTTCGTCAACTACTACGTCGCGTATTTCGCCTCCGCCTACCTGGGGGTCATCACTTACTGGATCGAGACGGGCATGCAGGAAAGCCCCGAGGAGATGGCGCTCATAGCCATGCGGCTGTTTTTCATCAAACCAGGCGAATCGATCAAACTATAAGAAGCCAGAGGTTGTCATGAAGGAGATTTCTGTGGCTAAGAATACTGAGGACAGGGCAGGTCAAGACCGGGCTACGTGCGAGATTGCGGATAAGGCGTCCTTGCATATGGGCATCGATGTCGGATCCACCACGGTGAAGCTTGCAATACTTGACACTGAAAACCGCATCCAATTCTCAATCTACAAACGGCACCATGCCGACGTCCGTGCCACGATTATCGAGGTGCTTGAGGAAGCGGCCGAAACATACGGCGACCTTCCCCTGACGATTGCTATCACCGGATCTGGCGGCCTTCTGCTCGCTCAATGGCTCAAGCTTGAGTTCGTGCAGGAGGTCATATCCTCGAAGGTGGCGGTCGAGACCTTTATCCCCCAGACCGATGTGGCTATCGAACTGGGCGGGGAGGACGCAAAGATCATCTACTTCGACCAAGGCATCGAACAGAGGATGAACGGGACCTGCGCAGGCGGCACGGGCGCCTTTATCGACCAGATGGCGACGCTTTTGAACACCGACGCGAGCGGCCTGAACGCCTTGTCTAAAAGCCATAAGACCATCTACCCGATCGCTTCGCGCTGCGGCGTGTTCGCAAAAACCGACGTGCAGCCGCTCCTTAACGAAGGCGCACGCAAGGAGGACATCTCTGCCTCGATCTTCCAGTCGGTCGTCACGCAGACCATCTCGGGGCTTGCGTGCGGAAGGCCGATCCGCGGCCATGTGGCCTTTCTCGGCGGCCCCTTGCAATACCTCCCTGAACTGCGGAACCGCTTTTATGAAACGCTCGAGCTCGACGAAGAACATATCATCGTGCCAAAGGACGCCCACCTTTTCGTAGCGAGCGGCTGTGCGCTTGCAGGCAAGGGCGCCTCCCCCGAACGCCTCTGCGACGTGGTCTTGCGCCTCAAGACGCTCGGAGACGTGCAGGGCTCCGAAGTGGTGCGCCTCGACCCCCTGTTTGCCGACGAGGAGGCCTATGCCTCGTTCAAAGAGCGCCATGCGGGCGAGACGGTTGCGAAAGGGAGCCTTTCTGCCTACCGGGGCAGCGCCTACCTTGGCATCGATGCCGGCTCCACCACCTTCAAGGCGGCGCTGATCGGCGAAGACGGGGCGCTTCTCTGGTCCTTTTATGCGAACAACAAAGGCGACGTGCTGGGGTGTGCGAAGACCGCCTTGAAGGACATGTATGCCGCCCTGCCCGCCGACCCCGCCACCGACGAGCCGCTCGTCACCATCGGCCATGCAACGGTCACCGGCTATGGAGAAGGGCTGCTGCTCGAGGCCTTGCGCGTTGATTCAGGCGAAATCGAGACCGTGGCGCACCTGCGCGGCGCGCAGGAAATGCTCCCCGGCGTCGAGTTCATCTTGGACATAGGCGGGCAGGACATGAAGTGCCTGCGCGTGAAGGACGGCGTTATCGACCATATCATGCTGAACGAGGCATGCTCAAGCGGGTGCGGATCCTTCATTGAGAGCTTCGCGTCAGGGCTGAACCTCGACATCGCCGAATTCGCCCAGACCGCCATCGAGGCCAGAAACCCCGTCGACCTGGGAAGTCGATGCACCGTTTTCATGAACAGCCGCGTGAAGCAGGCGCAGAAGGAAGGTGCCACGGTGGGCGACATCGCCGCCGGGCTTGCCATCTCGGTCATCAAGAATGCTCTGTTCAAAGTCATCAAGATCCGCGACCCGCATGATGTGGGCACCAAAGTCATCGTGCAAGGCGGCACCTTCCTAAACGATGCCGTCCTGCGCGCCTTCGAGCAGCTGTCGGAAGTCGACGCCGTCAGGCCCGACATTGCCGGCAACATGGGGGCCTACGGCGCCGCCCTGCTTGCGCGCGACCGCTTCCACGAGGCATCGCTGCGCATGGGTTCGCGCGGCGAGGTGCATACCCAGCTGCTGTCGACAGGGCAGCTCGACGAGATGAGACCGAGCCACAAGACCGTACACTGCAAGGCCTGTTCGAACAGCTGTCTTCTTACGATCAACGACTTCGGCATCGATGAGAACACCGGCAAGCATCGGCGATTCATCACCGGCAATCGCTGCGAAAAAGGTGCAGGCACCCATGATGAAGGCAATGACGTGCCCAATGTATACGAGTACAAGAGCCAGCGGCTCTTCAGCTATGTGCCGCTGCCACGTGAAAAGGCTGAACGGGGGACGCTTGGCATCCCGCGCGCGCTCAA
>JAVBQH010000072.1:0-7142 GCA_031549175.1 Raoultibacter sp. | reverse complement strand
AAAGGGACTGTCCCCCCTTCTCGGCCTGGCCCCCTTGTGCGCGGCGCGCAGTTAGGCGCGTTGGCTTACCAGGCTGTCGAACACTTTGGGAAGGCTGAGGCCTGCTGCAGCGCATGCTGCCGGGAACAGGCTGAGCTCGGTCATGCCGGGAGAGACGTCGACCTCGAGGATACGCGCCTGGGCTCCGTCCCACACAAGGTCGACGCGCCCGAGGTCGCGTACGCCGAAGGCACGGTACACCTCAAGGGCGGCACGTTCGATCTCGGCGCGGATCGCCTGAGCCTCGTCCTCTTTCGGGCTCAACGACTCGGGCCTGACGGGCGTATAGAAGTCCACGGCCCCACTGCGCATCCGGGCTTCGGTGGTGTAGAGCCCTTCCGCGGGAACGATTTCGACCGGGGGCAGGGCATGGGCATCCCATCCTTCGCCCAGGATGGAGACGGCCATTTCGACGCCTTCGACCCACTGTTGGATGATTACTTCGCTGTCATAGCTCAAGGCGTCAAGGATGGCCTGCCCGAGGTCCTCGGTCTTTTCAACCTTATGGACGCCCATCGCTGAACCGCCGCAGGCCGGCTTGATCGCCAGCGGGAACCCCCCGGGGATACGGCCTTCGACCATGTCAAGCGCGGTGGCCGCACCCATATCCTTGAAGGCGTCGCGCGCGATGCAGATGCCTTCCGGCCACGAGGCCGTGGCCTCTTCCTGAGAACAGGTGCGATAGCTCCTCATGACAGAGGGCAGCACCGCCTTGTTCCAGGTACGCCGGCAGACCGACGAGCTCGCACCAACCAGCGGGATGTCTAAGAATTCCATCAGGCTTTGAATGGTGCCGTCTTCGCCGTGCTTTCCATGGAGCGCGCTGTAGCAGACGTCGGGGCGCTCTGAGCGCAACGTGGGCACCAGCTCCTTGGTGGTGTCGAGCGCCACGACCTTATGGCCTGCCTCCTCGAATGCCTCACAGACCTGTTTGCCGCTTGCAAGCGAGACCTCTCGTTCGAAAGAACTGCCGCCCATCAACACTGCTATCTTCATATTCGGCTCCAACCTCTCTTAAGGGCTTGTTATTTATGTTCGGGGACGGTAATGGCACCTGCTTCAAGAAAAGCCCGGTACAGCTCGAGACGCTCCTCGATAACCAGGGCAAGCCGCCTGATGGCCTCGCGCAGGTTTTCCGGGCTTTCAAAGCAAAAGGCGATGCGCATGCAGTTCTGGCCGGCGCTTGCATTCGGGAAGAAGGAATCGCCCGGCGTATAGGTCACCCCTTTTTCCAGGGCTTCCGCCAACATGGATCCGGTGTCGACATATTCGGGAAGCGTGACCCACACGAAGAAGCCTCCTTCAGGGTGCGTCCACGAAGCCTCGGGAGGAAAAAACTCATCGAGGGCTGCAAGCATGGCATCCCTGCGCGTCTTGTACGTCGTCACGAACTTCTGCAAGACCTTCTGCCACGGCGTGTCGCGGAAGTAGTGTTCGACCACGACCATGTTGAAGGCGCTGCCGCAGAGGTCGGTGCCTTGCTTCACCAGGTTGATCCGCGCAAGCACGCTGTGCGGCGCGGCGATCCAGCCGGTGCGGAGGCCTGGCGCGAAGACCTTCGAGATGGTGCCGAGATAGATTACCTTGTCGGACAGGGCCTTCAGCGGCATCACGTGGCCGCCTTCATAACGAAGCCGCCCGTAGGGGTCGTCCTCGACCACCATGAAGTCGTACTCCTCCGAAAGCTCGAGGAGGCGCTTGCGGCGCTCGGGCGTCATGGTGACGCCTGCGGGGTTTTGGAAGGTGGGTATCGTGTAGAGGAACTTCACCTTGCCCTTGCCGATCTTCTCGAGCTCTTCCTCAAGCAGGTCGATCTGCATGCCCTCGTCATCAAGGGGGATGCAGCGGATATCGGGCTCGTAGGCGGAAAACGCCTGCAAGGCGCCGAGGTAGGTGGGACCTTCCGCCAAGATGATATCGCCCGGGTCGATGAACGCCTTTGCCATGAGGTCGAGTGCCTCCTGGGCGCCGGTGGTGATGATAAGCCCGTCGGGTTTGCAGCGGATGCCGACGTCGCGCATGAGGTCGCAGATGACCCGCTTGGTGCCGGGCAGCCCGTCGGTCGAGGTGTATTGCAAGGCCAGGGCGCGCTCGTCTTCACACGCGGCCTTCGCGGCCTTCTTCAGCGAGGATGTGGGCAGCAGCGAGACATCCGGCATGCCCCCGGAAAGCGAAATGATGTCAGGGCGGGTTGCGGCAGAAAACAGGTCGCGTACCGCTGATGAACGCATCTTTACGACGCGTTCCGCAACTTTATCGCTCGTGAAATCAAAGGTGATGTGTGCTGATGGCATCTCTTGCTCACTTTCTCACGGTCGACGAGCCATATACTCTACCATCGCTTCATTGATTGTGGCGGCCGCTCTATTAAAAGCACGTAAAGCGTTCAAATCATCGGTAAAACTCACCTCTACACGGGCCTTCCCCACATTTTCTTCAAGCCATTCCGTCGTGCCGACATAGACGACCTCGTCGCGGCCCCGTTCCGGGCTGCCGGCATAAGGCCCCGCTTCGTCGTGGGTCTGCAAGTCGATCACCAGGTGCTCGAATAGGTGCGGGATAGAGGTGTGCCCCATGACGGCGGCAAAGGTGGTTCCACGGTTGTTTTTGCAGGCGTGCAAGGGAAGGCTGGGGAACCGGGCGCAGAGGCTTTCGGCAAGCTCGGGAGTCGTATAGCGGGGATACGCCTCGTGGACGACAAGCTCGCAGACGATGCGGCCAGGATAGACCGTGATGCCCTCGATGCGGATGGCCTCAGGAGGTGCGGATGCGCTCTCGTCTGCTGCCATGGGACTCAAAGCGCCTACTGCCCTGCTCCGGAAGGAGCCTCCGTGCCTTGGGCTGCTTGCGCGTGCCCCGAACGTACCAGGATCGTCGTCTTCGAGGCGTCGCCTGTCTCTTCGAAGGGCTTCAGGCCAAGCGTGCGCTGGACGTCGTCGACGATCGAACTTGACTCCCCTTCGACGATGACAAGCTCGTTGCGGTCCTGCGTGAACTGGTAACGCCCATTGCCCTTGAGGTCGTTGAAGGTGAAGGTGATGGTCTTGGCCGTGGGATCCAAGACGTATTTGTAACGTACGTCGGGAGACAGATTGATGTATTCCCCATTGATGGTGACCGCCCCTGATGTAGGCAGGACCTGCCATGAGCCTTGGATGTCTGCTTTGTCGTCAAAGCGGAACCAGCGATCCCAGGCCACAAGGCCTGCCAAAACGAGCACGGCGGCAATGAGGCAGCCTGCCAGCACCGTCGGCCAACGGCGCCTGTGCTTTCGCCTGCTTGGCGAGCTTTTCGCCTTCCTGCTTGACGAAGCCCCGGCACCGGGCGCGCCCGAGGTGCCGTCCTCGACGTATTCTCCGCCAAAAGGCGCCGCCTGGCCGGTAGAGGCCGGCTGCGCCTTGGGGATCTTCTCGCTTTTGCGCTTCTGTGGCTTTTTGCGTTCCTCGACCATTGCTTATGCAGGTTCGATGACCTCGACGCCCCCCATGTAAGAAACGAGCGCCTCGGGGACCTTGACCGATCCGTCTGCCTGCTGGTAGTTTTCGATGATCGCCGCCATCGTACGGCCGACGGCCAGGCCCGAGCCGTTGAGCGTGTGGACAAACCGAGAGCCTTTGAACTGGTCGGGGTCGCGGTATTTGATGTTCGCACGCCGTGCCTGGAAGTCGGTGCAGTTGGAGCACGACGATATCTCCTTGTACCCCTCGTATGAGGGAAGCCATACCTCCAGGTCGTAGGTCTTGGCGGCAGAGAACCCCATGTCGCCGGTGCAAAGTGCGATTACTCGGTAAGGCAGCCCGAGCTGCTGCAGGATGTCCTCGGCATCTTCGACCATGGCCTCAAGGTCATCGAAGCTTTCCTCGGGTTTTGCGTATTTCACCATCTCGACCTTGTCGAACTGGTGGACGCGGATGAGGCCGCGTGTGTCGCGGCCGGCGCTTCCCGCCTCTTCGCGGAAGCACGGGGTGTAGGCGCAGTACTTGAGCGGCAGGTCCGATGCGTCGAGGACCTCCCGCGCATGGATGTTGGTGAGCTGAACCTCCGCCGTGGGAATAAGGTAGAGTCCCTCGCTCGTCTTGAAGAGGTCCTCCTCGAACTTCGGTAGCTGCCCGGTGCCGGTCAGCGTTTCGGCGTTCGCCATGGCCGGGCACCACCACTCCTTGTAGCCGTTTGAGATATGGCGGTCGAGCATGAAGCTGATCAAGGCGCGTTCGAGTCGTGCGCCCAAGCCGCCCAGCAGGATGAACCGGCTTTTTGCCAGCTTCACCGCCCGCTCGAAGTCTATGATGCCGAGTTCTGGGCCAAGGTCCCAATGGGGCTTCGCCTCGAAATCGAAGCTGCGGGGCGTTCCCCAACGGCGGACCTCGGGGTTGTCGTCTTCATCGGCGCCGATCGGCGTCGTCTCGGCGGGAAGGTTCGGGGTCCCCAAAAGCAGTTCGTTGAGCGCGCCCTCGGCGGCGTCCCGTTCTTTCCCGGCACGTTCCAGCTGTTCGTTGATCTGCCGGACCTGGTCCTTGGCAGCCTCCGCCTCTTCGGCATTCCCCGCCGACATCATCTGCCCGATGCCTTTGGACAGCGTGTTCCTCTGTGCCTGCAAGGCTTCTTCTTCGGTTATGGCGCTTCGGCGCATGTCGTCAAGCTCGGAGAAACGCGCGGCATCCCAAGCCGCGTTGCGATGCTTCATGGCGCGGACGACGGCTTCTTGGTTCTCACGGACAAAGCGGATATCTAGCATGGCGTTTTGCTCCTTCGCAATTCTTGACGGATGCCTCCATGATAAAGCAAGACGCCCTCTTCAAGGCTCTAGGCTTAGCGGCTTCCCTTGTTCTTCATCTTATCTTTAATTGTCTTTAGGACAAGGCGGATGTCGATCGGTTTTGTCAGATGGTCGTCCATCCCGTGGACAAGCGATGTCTGGACGTCTTCGATAAAGGCATTCGCAGACATGGCCAAAATGGTGACGCTTCGGGCATCCTCCCTTTCAAGGCTGCGGATATACTCCGTTGCCTGATAGCCGGTAAGGATCGGCATTTGGATATCCATCAGTATGACGTCGTAGTATCCGACCCGCGACTCCGAGAACATCTCGCATGCCTGTTCCCCGTCGCGGGCCCAGTCGACTATAATTCCCGCATCCGAAAGAAGCTCCATGGCGATCTCGGCATTGAGGTCGTTGTCCTCGGCAAGCAGTACCCGCAGGCCCTGAAGGCTGTAATCGTCATCCGGATCGGCCTCCTGTATTGCAGCTTGCACCTCTTTCACATCAAGGCCTACCGCCTTCTTTTCCGTTTTCGCGGTCAACGCGGATTTGATGTTGGCCACCGCTTCAGATGTAATAGGCGCGGATTCGCCCTTTGCGAAGGCAGGTTCGTCGAACTCGCCTTCAGCCCGTTCGAGGTTGAGCACAATCGAGACTGCGGTTCCCTTGTTTATTTCGCTTCTGAGTTGGATGTCGCCGTTCATCATGGTGACGATGTTTTTCACGATAGGCATACCGAGGCCGGTGCCTTCCGAATCAGACCGGCCCTCCATGACGAAGGGCTCGAAGATGTGCTCCAGGTATTCAGGGCTCATCCCTATGCCGTCGTCGGATATCACGAAGGTGACCCGCATGTATTTGCGGACCTTGCTGGGCGCCCGCGTCACCGAGAAGCTTATGTGGCCGCCCGGCGGCGTATATTTCACCGAATTGTTCAGCAGGTTGATAAGCAGCTGCTGGATACGGATCCGGTCTCCCAGGTACAGGTCTTCGGGGTTTGCGTCGAGCGAGACCGCAAACTCCTGGTTCTTCTGTTCGCACTGCGCAAGGATGACCGAGGCGGTGTTTTCCACCAGCTGCCTGAGGCTGAATTGGTCGTTTGATATGATCATCTTGCCGCTCTCGATCTTCGAGATATCGAGCACATCGTTGATCAGGCTGAGCAGATGGTCAGAGGCAACGTCGATTTTCTCCAGGCTCGCCAAAACCCGCTCGTCGTCGTCAAGGTGGTTTTTGGCAATCGTGGCCATCCCGATGATCGCATTCATGGGGGTGCGTATCTCGTGGCTCATACGGGAAAGGAAGTCTGACTTCGCATGGTTGGCCGTTTCAGCTGCAACCATTGCGTCCTTCATGGAAAACTGCATGTTCTTTTCTGCCGTGATGTCCCTGAACACGATCAGTATCTGCTTTTTGTCCTCGTAGGTGAACGGATTCACCGAGTAGGACACCCAGCGGTCAAGTTCGGTCGACGGGTCGGACAGTGAGAACTCCCCCTGTTCGAAACTATGTATCTCGCCGTCCCTCAAACGGGACAGCAGTTTCTGGCCGGACTCCGAAAGACGGGCCCTCTCCCCCACCTTCCTGTTGCTCATGAGCTCTGCCATGGTGTATCCGACCACCTTACGGGATTTTGCAACGATAGGCGTGACCAAGGATTCTTCTGGAGAATACATATTCACGGCTATATCGAGGCTGTCGGAAAGCGCCCCGTACAGATGGGTCCTTATCTCCAGGCCCTTTTCCTGCACGCGGCGGCGATAGTAGAAGAAGGCCATGACAAGCACGGCAATAAGGCAGGCTATGATCACTGCCGTTATGGCGCCGAACGATTGGGCAACCTGCTCCGACTCGGAACGCACCGTCTCTACCGGCACGATCGAGCACAGGTACCAGTTTGCCCTGCCGATGGAATCGATGCACACATAGCTGTTCTTCCCTTTGATCGACGCGATGAACATAGTGCTTTCGTCGTTGGCGGCAGCCCGCTGCAGTTTTGCAACCTCGCTTCTGTCCTGGGCTTCATGGGCGCTTTGTGTGATTTCCTCCGACGAGTTGTTTTGCTGGAGGGCAACAAGAAGCTCATAGAACGAAAAGGACTCGTATTCGGGTGTTTCCATCACCTGGTTGGGGGGAATGATGACGGTGCCGGTTGAAGAATCGAACAGCATGAAGCATCCGTCGGCGCTCAGGAGGTCGAGCTGCTTTTTATCCAGAAGTTTGCTCGAGGAGATGCCCGCATACAGCGTGCCCGCAAACCTCCCGTTTATCCAGAGGCTCTTCCAGGCGTATCGTCCCAGTGTGCCATCTACAAGCGTATCGGTTTGTGAGAAATTGATGTCTC
>JAVBQH010000053.1:0-2771 GCA_031549175.1 Raoultibacter sp. | reverse complement strand
TTGAGTTCTCGATGGCGGAATGCGTGCAGTGCAGGCTGTGCCAAGACATCTGCTTCAAAGACTGCCTCGAGGTGCGAGGCTGCGTATCGGCCGGCGAATTGTTCGACTTCGAGCCTAGGGACATCCCGTTCCGCGACCGGTCCCGCGACCGCAAACTCTAGCGGGGCGCAACAGGCAGACAGCGTGCAAAGGGGCAAGGCCCTTGCCTCGGCGCCGTCCCCCGAATTAGGTGTCGCTTCCCGGCTTCCTGAAAACCATATGATATACTGCTTTTACTTTATTGCACTAGAGCTGCAATGAACTAAAGCCGCTGCTCATCATTAGGAAAAGGCAGATGAGGGCCTTGCTTTCATCTCGGTCTCAAGGGATGCGGAAGGGCGGCGGGGCAAGACAACGTGGAGGGAACATAATGAAAAAGAAGATAGTTGCTATTTTTAGCGTGGCCTTCGTGCTGTGCATGGCGCTTGTGGTGTTGGCTGGCTGCTCAAGCGGCTCGTCGGGTGGTTCTTCAAGCCAGAGCACACAGAAGAAGGTCTTTAACGTCGGCTTCGACCAGGACTTCCCGCCTTACGGTTATGTCGGCGACGACGGGAAATTCACAGGATTCGATCTTGACCTTGCAAAAGAAGTCTGCGACCGCAACGGCTGGGAAGTGAACTACAAGGCCATCAACTGGGATGCCAAGGACCTTGAGCTCAATAGCGGGTCTATCGATTGCATTTGGAACGGCTTCACCATCGAAGGACGCGAAGGGGCCTACACCTTCACCGATCCGTACATGGAGAACAACCAGGTGGTCGTCGTTCGCCGCGACTCCGGCATCACCGACCTTTCCGGCCTTGCCGGCAAGACCGTGATGGCGCAGGCCGACAGTGCGGCCATGCACCTGCTCGAGCCCGACGGCGCGCAGGCTGCCCTTGCCGCAACCTTCAAAGCGCTCCAATCGGTGCCTGAGTACAACAGCGCATTCATGGAGCTTGAGAGCGGCACGGTCGACGCGGTCGCCATGGATCTTCCGGTTGCCCAGTTCCAAGTGGTGGGTAAGGAAGACAAATTCGTCATCCTCGCAAGCACGCCGCTTTCATCGGAGCACTACGGTGTCGGGTTCAAGCTCGGCAACACGGAGCTCCGCGACCAGGTGCAGTCTACCTTGAAGAAGATGGTTGCCGACGGCACCGTCGAGAAGATCGCCAAGAAGTACGAGTCACAGGGCATCAGCTACAGCATGTGGGTGCTTCCTGCATAAAACCCAGACACCCGAGAAAAGGGGACAGTCCCCTTTTCTCGGGTTTGGGATAACACGCACGCACTTTGGAAGGCGATAGATGGATTTAGGGACAATGATGGCGTTGCTTGGGGAAGGCTTCCTGGTCAGTCTCCAGATATTCTTCTTCACGCTGTTGGGTTCCCTGCCACTTGGCCTGCTTGTTGCATTCGGGCGCATGAGCAGGTTCAAACCGCTTTCCCTGATCGTCCAGTTCTACATCTCGGTGATGCGCGGCACGCCGTTGATGCTCCAGCTCCTTGCGGTGTATTACGCGCCCTACTACGTCTTCGGCCTTTCCATGGGGGATGGCTATCGCTTTACCGCCACCCTGATCGCCTTTATCATCAACTATGCCGCCTATTTTGCGGAGATATACCGAAGCGGGATACAGTCCATTCCGCGTGGACAATACGAAGCGGCAAGCGTGTTGGGCTATTCGCGGTTGAAGACCTTCTTTGTGATAATATTTCCCCAGGTGATAAAGCGTATCCTGCCGCCTGTCACCAACGAGATCATCACCTTGGTGAAGGACACGTCGCTTTCTTTCGTGCTCAGCGTCCCAGAGATGTTTACCGAGGCGAAGGCAATTGCAGCAGCACAGAAGGCGATGACGGCCTTTGTCGTCGCAGGCGGGTTTTATTATGTCTTCAACCTGTTGGTGGCCTTTGTCATGAACCGCGTTGAGAAACTGATGGATTATTACCATGAATAAGGAAGCCATGAGCCTCGTGCGTCTCGAGAACATCAAGAAGGGCTTCGACGGCGTAGAGGTCTTGCGCGATATCAGCGTGCAGGTGAACAAAGGCGAGGTCGTGGCTATCATTGGCCCCTCCGGCTCGGGGAAGACGACCCTGCTGCGCTGCGCCACCTTGCTCGAGACCTTCGACAGCGGGCGCCTGGTCTACGACGGCCTCGTGGTCGCACAAAACGACGCGAAGGGGCGTGCCGTCTATGCCCCGAAGGCGATCCAACACGAGGCCAAGATGAAGTTCGGACTCGTGTTCCAGAACTTCAACCTATTCCCCCATTTCAGCGTGATCCACAACATCACCGATGCCCCTATACGGGTGCAGAAACGGAACAAGGAGGACGTGCTTGGGCAGGCACAGCAGCTGCTCAAGAAGATGGGCCTTTCGGGCAAGGAGGATATGGTCCCCTGCGAGCTTTCCGGCGGGCAGCAGCAACGCGTTGCCATCGCACGTGCGCTTGCCCTGAACCCCGAGGTGTTGTTCTTCGACGAGCCAACCAGCGCCCTCGACCCTGAACTCACCCGCGATGTCTTGAAGGTCATCCGCGATCTTGCCGACGAACACATGACCATGGTCATCGTCACCCATGAGATGAGCTTCGCGCGCGACGTGGCAGACCGCATCATCTTCATGGAGCATGGGGTCATCGTCGAAGAGGGCAACGCGGTCGACCTCATCAACAGCCCGCAGCAAGAACGCACCAAGGCCTTCCTCGACAACTACAAAGCGTAGCCAGTGCATGCGGGGCGGCCGCC
>JAVBQH010000119.1:0-3657 GCA_031549175.1 Raoultibacter sp. | reverse complement strand
TGTCCCCCTTTCTCGGCCTGGCCCCCCTGTGAAATCATGACGATTAAGTAGATGTGCCCACAACAAGCCACATTTATGGCAAGATAGTCAATCAATAAATGAACCTAAAACGCAGCAGTTTATTAAGGAGCACTCATGGGCATTTTCTCCAAGTTCGAAGGTCGTGTCGAAGACACCTTCGAAGGTGCTGCGAACAAGATGTTCGACTCTCCTATATCGCCTGTCCAAATAGCAAAAAAAGCCGAAAAGCAGATGCGCCGCGAAAAAATGGTGGGAGCCGGGAAGCAGTACGCACCGACGCTTTACACCATCTTGGTGAACTCCGAGGACGACCGACGCCTTTTTGGCTACTATCCCACCCTTGCAGGAGAGACCGAGACCTACCTTTCCGCAAAGGCAAATGAAGAAGGCCTGGTCATGGATGGCCAACCCCTCGTCCGCTTCATCGTCGACGAAGGCTTGAAGCGCGGGAAGTTCGACGTGATCGCTGAACTGGTATCCGCCCCGATCATCTCTCAGCTGCGGGCCGAGGAGATGGACCGCTACGGCATCAGCAGCTCACCCGCCCCCAGCAGGCAGCAAGCGCCTGCAGCGGCGCGGCAACAAGACAGAAGGCCTCCTCAGCAACATGACCTTTCCGGCTTCGAAGAACACGAGGTCTACGACGAGTACGGCACTCCCACCGGGTATGAAATGCCCCCGGGGCAGCCCGCCCAGGCACCCACGCCCGCCGTTCGCGGCCCGCAGGCTGCGGCACCCCAGATGGCGCCCGCTGCATTCGAGGAGCACACCGTCTACGACGAGTACGGCCACCCCAATGGCTATGTAAGCCAACCCGGGCAGGTTGGCAAGCCGCCTTTGCCCTACGTGCCCGAGGACGAGATCGATTACTCGATTGACTACGGCGAATACACCTTCGACAGCCAGGATTTCGAGGATTACCGCGACAACGGCCCGGCCATCTCGGCCGAATACCCCGGGCGCGAAGGCCGCTTTGCAGGCCCCCCGCCTGCGCAGGCCGCAGATTTCGCCGGTGCGGCAGCGGCAGGCGTTGGAGCAGCCGCCGCGGCTCCCGTTGCAGGCGCGCCCTTCGGCCAGCCTGAGCCCGCATACCAAGACGACGCCCTGGAAGCCCCGAACACGGTGGTGTTTGCCTCCGGAATGGGCCAAGCAGAACCTATGCCCCACCCCGGCAAAGCGCGCGCCCGCCTTATGGACACCACAACCAACCGAAGCTATGATCTGGCGACGGCACGGCTGCTCATGGGCAGGGAAAACCGCAACGACATTGTGGTCGACGACATCAACGCAAGCCGGACCCATGCGGAAATCCGCCTGGAACCCCAAGGCATGTGGAGCATATCGGACCTCGGCTCGACGAACGGCACCTTGGTGAACGGGAAGGAAATCACTTCGCATATCTTGCATGACGGCGACTACGTCACGATTGGTATGACGAACTATATATTCATGCAGTCTTGAGGCCTTCAACCTCAAGGTTTACAGTAGTCGGCTTGGCGCGTAATCGCGAAACGCAGTTTAAAGGATGAATACGTGATAGATGTTGTTTTATTGGTCGGACGCCTCCTCTTCGTCGTACTGCTCTATCTCTTCCTCTTCGCCATCATGAGGACCGGCATCGGCCTGGTCCGTGGCCAGCGGAAGAAAGAGAAGTCGTGGACGGTGTCCGTTGAGAAAGGCCCGAAGGAACTGCGCGGCATCCAGATTGCCGTGCGCGGCCCGATCATCGTCGGCCGGAGCCCCGGTGCAGACATTGTGGTCGGAGCCGGATACGTATCGGGGCGTCACGCCCGGTTTTCCCTGATGGGTCAAAACCTTTTCATCGAAGACCTCGGTTCGACGAACGGCACCGCCGTCAACGGCAGGCCGATCAGCGAACCGACAGCCTTAAAAAACAATGACACCGTCAATGTCGGCGATGTTGCAATTCGTGTGAGGTTTGCTTGATGTCACATTTGCTATTCAGCGCACCATCCGGGTCTTCCCGGCGCAAGCACGCGGCCACCTTCGGAAGCCGCACCGACATCGGGTCTGTCCGGAAGCACAATGAGGACAGCCTGGTCGTCGCACCCCCGCTGTTCGCCGTTGCCGACGGCATGGGCGGGCATGCCGCGGGCGAGGTGGCTTCGGAAATCGCCGTGAACACCCTGGCCGAAAGCGCACCTGCCCACGCAGACGCGGAGGCTTTAGGGAAGGCCGTCATGCAGGCCAACCAGGCGGTAATCGATGCCGCACGCGAAGGAGTCGGCCGCGAGGGCATGGGCACCACGATGACGGCCGCGATCCTTGAAGGCGAACGCCTGGTCATCGCCCAGGTGGGTGATTCCCGCGCCTACCTGCTTCACCAAGGAAAACTCCAACAGCTCACCCGTGACCACAGTCTGATGGCCGACATGATCGAGGCCGGCCAGATCACCGAGGAGGAAGCGCGGACCCATCCGAACCGCTCGGTCATCACGAGAGCCCTCGGCAGCGATCCCAACATGCTTCCCGACCTCTACGAGATCAATGTCGGCGCAGGTGACCGTCTGCTTGTCTGTTCTGACGGCCTTTCGGGCATGGTCTTCGACGATGAGATCGAAGATATCCTGGCTCGGATCGACGACCCCCAACGCTGCGCAAATATGCTGGTAAGCCAGGCAATTGCCGCAGGAGGCCATGACAACATCACCGTCATCGTCGCCGATGTCACCGGGTTCGCCGAGGTCCGGCAGAGGAAGTCGAACCGCAAGGTGAGGCTCTCCGTCATATTCATACTGCTCGCCGTCATCCTGGCCTTTACGGCCGCCATCGCGGGCTTCAACTACTACCTGCAGAATTCGGTTTACCTGGCAAACGACAACGGGAAGGTTGCCGTGTACCACGGCGTGCCGGGTAGCGTTTTCGGCATGCAGGTCAGCCAGCTTGACCATGTGACCGACATCCCCGTGTCAGACCTGCAGCCCGGGACCGCCCGCCGGTTAGACGAAGGCATCCGGGTCGACAATATGGATGCTGCCAACAAGCTGGTCGACGAGTACCGCGCCGAAAGCAAGGCCAAAAACGAAACGGACGGACAGTACAGCAATCCGTCCAACAGCCAAAACACGGGCTCTTCCGAAGCCGCCCCCACGTCGGCCACGGGTGCCTCCCAGGGGGCAAACGCGCAATGACGAGGCGTACTATAGAACTTATCCTCCTCTGCGTCGCCGCGCCTCTTGTGGTGTTGATGTTCGCCATGATCGCCGTCAACCAGGGGCAATCCCTCAATTTCACCACCTTGGGCGTTCCGATCGGCATCTTTGTCTGCTTCATCGTCGCCCATCTTGCTGTAAGGAAGTTCGCCAAAGGGGCCGACCCGGCCATTCTGCCGATCGTGTTTGCGCTATCGGGTATAGGCATAGCGTTTGTCACGCGTTTGCGACCGGATCTGGCAACGAACCAGCTTCTTTGGCTGGTCGTAGGCGTTGTTGCCATGATCTTGATTATCGCGCTGATCAAGAACCTCGATAAGCTGGCGAACTACAAGTACACGTTGATGATCATCGGCGTCGGCCTGCTGCTTTCCCCTTTGATCCCCGGCCTCGGCCAGGAGATCTATGGCAGCAAGATCTGGCTGGCCATAGGCCCATTCTCGTTCCAGCCAGGCGAGCTGGC
>JAVBQH010000145.1:0-3659 GCA_031549175.1 Raoultibacter sp. | reverse complement strand
ATACGGGGGTCTTTTCTAAACCATGTTCGCTGGCGCTTCGCATAGCGGCAGGTCGCATGTTTTATTTGGTCAATTGCCTCTTCGAGGGAGATCCCGCCATCCAGTGCGCAGACGATCTCTTTGTAGCCGATAGCCTGCGGGGCCGTAACGCCCTCCCGAAAGCCCGCCTCGAGCAGCTGCTTGACCTCATCGACAAGCCCGCTTTCGACCATACGGTCTACACGGGCCTTGATACGTTGCGCGAGTATTGCCGGATCAACCTCAAGGCCGATTAAATGTGCCGGTACGGCCTGCTTGAGGCTTTTGAGGTTGCGGTTTTGGAGGGCATAGCTCCCCCCTTCTTCCAACAACTCGAATGCCCTGATGACACGGCGTGTATTATGAGGGTGGATGAGCGCGGCGCTTTCGGGGTCCCTGTTGCTCAACAAGTCCCAAAGGGCCTGTTCGCCATGCTCTCTCGCATAGGCTGCATAGCGGTCGCGAAGCTCGTTTCCCACCTGGTCGCCTTTTGGGAAGTCATATTCGTCTATGGCCGCGCGCACATAAAATCCTGTCCCACCGCACAGCACAGCCCTCTTCCCCCTTTTTGCCAAGTCGGCAAAACAGCCACGGGCGTACTCTTGGTACAAGGCGGCGGAGTAGGGCTCTCCGGGTTCGCAAATGTCCAAGCCATGGTGGATGACCTTTCGTTCCTCAAGGTTCAGCTTCCCTGTTCCGATGTCCATGCCTTTGTATATCTGCATCGAGTCCGCGCTGATGACTTCGCCGTCATAGCTCAAGGCGACCCCTTGTGCGAGGTCGGACTTCCCGGATGCCGTCGAGCCGACAATGCAGATGACAGGTGTATGGAAGGTTGTCTGAGGCGAGCCTGTATCGTGTGCCAATGCCCCCCCCTATTGGCCGGGGATAATCAACTCGCCCGATAAATACCAGGTCTTGGCCTCGGTGATTCGTACCTGGACGATGTCGCCGACGAGGTCCTCGATGGTTGTGCCATGAGGCAGCTTTGCGTGGACGGTCTGGTTTTTCGGGCTCTTCCCGCTGAGCATCGAGCTGTCGCGCTTCGAGCCGCCTTCAACCAAGACATCCACAAGCATGTCCATTTCTGCCTGGTTCTGCTCCCACGCCTTTTGCTGTACCAACTCGACAAGCCGGTCGAAACGTTCCTGGACAACCTCTCGGGGGGTGCCGTCGGGGATCTTCGCCGCAGGGGTGCCCTCCCGCGGGGAGTATATAAAGGTGAACACCTGTGAGTATCCAACCTCGTTCACCGCCTGGTACGTTGCCTCGAAATCAGACTCCGTCTCGCCGGGAAAACCGACTATGACGTCACTTGACAAGGCGATGCCGGGACATATGGCACGAAGCCTTTCGATAAGCGACAGGTATTGTGCGAGGCTGTACTTCCGGTTCATGGCGGCAAGTATCCGGTCAGAACCTGATTGGAGGGGCAGGTGGAGCGCCGGCATGAGCGAGCGCAACGATCCGAAACGATCGATCACGTCGTCTGACAGGTCCTTCGGATGGCTGGTCGCAAACCTAAGCCGCTCGACCCCTGTCGCATCGACTGCATCGAGTATCTCTGCAAACCGAGGCGCACCGTACAAGTCCCTGCCATACGAGTTGACGTTTTGCCCAAGAAGCGTGATCTCCTTGACGCCGTCGGAGACATAGCCCCGCGCCTCCTCGACCACTTCCTCAAGGGCGCGCGACTGCTCCCTGCCGCGGACATGGGGGACGATGCAGTACGAGCAGAAGTTGTTGCAGCCAACCGTAATGGGGAGCCACGCAGCCCAATGGTGCTCGCGCCTCGCGGGCAGTGCGGTCGAGAGCTCAGCCGAGGAGCCCAGAACCTCGACACGATGGCCGCCTTGCTCTAAAACCCCGTCAATCAGGTACGGTAGGGATCTTATATTGTGGGTTCCGAAGACGACGTCAAGATGTCCCAGCTGATCGACAAGCTTCTCGCCATCCCTTTGCCCAATACAGCCCCCCACGCAGATGATCCTCTGGCCGAGGGGAGAGCCCTTTCGCAGCGGGAGGTTCTTCATCGAAGCCACCTGCCCCATGAGCCGTATGTCGGCAGCCTCACGTACGCAGCAGGTCATAAAAATGACGATGTCGGCTTCTTCGTAGGTGTCGACCCCGAGGGCGCCGAGTCCTTCAAGCATGCCGTATATGCGTTCCGAGTCGTGCTTGTTCATCTGGCATCCGAAGGTGCGGATGCAAAACGTTGCCTGATTGAGTTTTTGATTCATATGTTCCGTATTCTTGGCTGCGTCAGTGCTGGCCCTCGGAGCCGCCCTCTTGAGGTGAGTCTGAAGGGTTGTACACGCCTCTCGTATAACGCGGCTCAACAGTAAAGCGAATCGCAGTACGGTATTCCCCGTCAATGACGATATCTGCAAACGAGGGGACGCAGGCGATCTCTATCCCGATGGGGGACAAAAAACCCCGCGATATCGCAATCGCCTTGACAGCCTGGTTGACCGCCCCTGCACCGACAGACTGGATCTCGACGCAAACACCGTCCTTGATCATGCCGGCGATGGCACCGGCGACAGAGGCGGGTGAGGATTTCGACGAAACCTTAAGGCAGCCGACGTCGTTTTTTTTTGATTCGGGGTTGTTAGTCACGTACATATCCTTTGTTTATGGTCCGTCTCAATGCGTATCTAGCGTGCCTATGCCCTGTGATGTTCGGTGAAATTTCGTCCAGCAATAAGTTTACCCATTTCTTATGGGCAGTGCAACTCATCTGATCTTTTTGATCGGTATAGATATCTGCAGCGCGTCTTGTCTGAGGCTCACCTCAGGTTGGACGTCGTCTTCGAGGTAATAGCCCTGTGCAAGAGAAGAGAATGCCTGTTTGACAGCCTGGGCGAGTTCCTCCAGGTCCGAATCGGAGACCTTTACCTTCTTGATGTCTCTCTCCAGGTCCTCCTTGCCCAAGGCCTTTGGCTTACGGCTCTTCTGCCATCTGCGTATATCCACGGATTCTAGAACAGGGCCGAGCGGCTTTATCTGCCCGTCCAATATCCTCCGCGCTGAGCGCTCTGAAATATCAAGGCCGGCGCGTTCGGCCAACAAGGCAAGTTCTGCAGGGTCTGCGGCCAAGCAGAGGCGTTTCGTAACGGGGAGGTCGTCGGAATCCTTATGGAAGGCCTTGATGCTCCTCCCCACCATGGCGTTGCCGTACTCGAACAAGGTGGCGGCGATGTCGGTTGCGGACCCGCAGTACACGCTGCACTCTTTCCGATGCTCAATAGAGAATTCTGCGACGACGCGGTTGATGTTGTGCGGTCCACGGGTCTCCACCACCCCCTGCTCGTTGACCATGAACTCAGGAAAGGTCGATTGGTCCGTCTTTTCAGGAATCCGCGTGAGGTCTGTCTCGACGTAAAAGGCGCTCCCTTTGCCTACGTCGGAGTATGCGATCTCGACCATCTCTGCATTTGACATGATCGAGTAGAGGGCCATGCCGCGTCCATGTACACCCCATTTGTCCAAGTGCACGGTGTCGAGCTTCGAGGTGACGCGCGGTTCGAAGACGCGCCCGTGCATGGCAGACGGGATGCCCCCGCCATCATCTATCATGCAGATCCTTCTTGTGGAGCCTTCTTTGCCGAGCGCAATGAAGATGTTTTTGGCCTGGGCAT